>JAYRMP010000038.1:0-28230 GCA_041912655.1 Novosphingobium sp.
GCTTCAGCCCACCGGTCGTCATTGCGCGCGTAGCGAAGCAATCAAGGAGCGGTTTAAAACGCCTATGGATTGCTTCGCTACGCTCGCAATGACGATACCCTGGGAGCTCAGACCCCGTGGTATCCCCGGTACCACTTCACGAACCCCGGTACGCCTTCCTCGATGCTGGTTGTCGGCGCATAACCGAGGTCGCGACTGATCGCGGTAATGTCGGCATAGGTCTTGTGGACGTCGCCGGGCTGCATGGGCAGCATTTCCATCTCGGCCTTTTTCCCGCAGGCCTCCTCCAGCAGGCCGATCACCTTCATCAGCGGTTCGCTGCGGTTGTTGCCGATGTTGTAGAGCGCGTGGGGCTTGACCGATCCGCCCGCCTTTTCCGCGCCGTCGTCCGCCGGGGCATGGTCGAGGCAGGCGACCACCCCGGCGATGATGTCGTCGATGTGGGTGAAATCGCGCTGCATGTCGCCGTGGTTGAACACCGGGATCGGTTCTCCCGCGAGGATCCGGCGGGTGAAGTTCCACATCATCATGTCGGGCCGCCCCCACGGACCATAGACCGTGAAGAAGCGCAGGCCGGTCAGCGGCAGGCGGAACAGGTGGGCGTAGGTCTCGCTCATCAGTTCGTCCGCGCGCTTGGTCGCGGCGTAGAGCGAGACAGGGTGGTCGACCCGGTCCTCCACCGCGAAGGGCAGCTTGGCATTGCCGCCATAGACCGAGGAGGAGCTGGCATAGACCATGTGCTCGACCCGCCGGTGGCGCGCGACTTCCAGCAAGTTGACGTGCCCGGCAAGGTTCGAGGCGACGTAAGCCTGCGGATTCTCAAGGCTGTAGCGCACCCCGGCTTGCGCGCCGAGGTGCACGATCCGGTCAATCTCTACGCCTTCCAGCGCGGCATTGAGCGCACCCATGTCCGAGAAGTCCAGCTGGTGGAAGGCGAAGCGGTTGCCGCCGGAATCGACCAGCGTCTGCACCCGATCGCGCTTCAGGCTGACCTGGTAATAGTCGTTGAGATTGTCGATCCCGATCACGACGTCGCCGCGCGCCAGCAGGCGCTGGCTGAGGGCATGTCCGATGAATCCGGCCGCGCCGGTGACGAGTACGCGCATGGCTTGTCCTTAGAAGCAGGCTCTTATTTCATGGTTAACTCTCGTGCGTTAGGGGAAAGCGCATGTCGAGCCCTGCCAAGATCCTCGTCGTTTTCGGCACCCGTCCCGAAGCGATCAAGCTGTTCCCCGTCGTTGCCGCGCTGCAGGCCGACCCGCGCTTTGCCCCGGTGGTCTGCGTATCCGCGCAGCATCGACAGATGCTCGACCAGGTGCTTGAGATCGCGGGCATTGTTCCGGACCACGATCTGGACCTGATGAAGCCCGACCAGACGCTCGATGGCCTCACCGCCGCGCTGCTGACCGAACTGGGCCGGGTGATGGACCTCGAGGCGCCCGACCGGGTGATCGTGCAGGGCGATACCGCCACCGCGATGGCCGGGGCGCTGGCCGCCTATTACCGCAAGATTCCGGTCGACCATGTCGAGGCGGGGCTGCGTTCGGGCAATATCTATCACCCCTGGCCGGAAGAGGTGAACCGCAAGATCATCGGTACCATCGCCAGCCTGCACTTCGCGCCGACCGGGGTTTCCGCTGCCGCGCTGACCGCCGAACAGGTCGATCCGGCGCGCGTCCACGTTACCGGCAACACGGTGATCGATGCGCTGCACTGGGTGACCGAGCGGATCACACGGGAACCAAGCCTAGCCTCCGGCCTCGCGGACCTCGAAGCGCGCTTTGCTGGCAAGCGGATCGTGGGCGTCACCACACACCGGCGCGAGAATTTCGGCGGCGGCATGGAAGCGATCGCCGAGGCGATCCGCCAGATCGCCGCGCGTCCCGACGTCGCGGTGATCTTTCCGGTCCACCTCAACCCCAATGTCCGCAGCGTCATGAACGGGGCGCTGGGCGGCCTCGACAACGTCGCGATGATCGAGCCGCTCGACTATCCGCACTTCGCCCGCCTGCTTGGCATGGCCGAGATAATGCTGACCGATTCGGGCGGCGTGCAGGAAGAGGCCCCTGCGCTGGGCAAGCCGGTGCTGGTGATGCGCGAGACGACCGAGCGCCCGGAAGGCGTCACCGCCGGAACCGCCAAGCTGGTCGGCACCGAAACCTCCGTTATCGTTACCGAATTGTTCAACCTTCTCGACGATAAGGCCGCCTACGAAAGCATGGCGCGAGCCCACAACCCCTTCGGGGACGGGCAGTCTGCGCGCCGTATCGTGGAGCTGATCGGGAATGAAATCGGACGTAAAGCCTGACGTTTGCGTTGTAGGCTTGGGCTATATCGGCCTCCCCACCGCCGCCATCGTCGCCCGCGCGGGCTGCCGGGTGCGCGGGGTGGACGTGACGCAGGCGGTGGTCGACACGATCAACCGCGGCGAAATCCACATCGAGGAAGTCGACCTCGACGGCCTGGTCCAGGGCGTGGTCGCGCGCGGGCTGCTGTCGGCCTCGACCGAGATGGAAGCCGCCGACGTCTTCGTGATCGCGGTCCCGACCCCGTTCGATGCCAACCACGCGCCCGACATTTCCTATGTTCTCTCCGCCGGCGAAGCGGTAGCGAAAGTGCTCAAGGCCGGGGACACGGTGATCCTCGAATCGACCTCGCCGGTCGGCACCACCGAGCAGCTGCGCGACCTGATTGCCGCGCGCCGGCCTGATCTGAAGTGCCCCGGCCTCACCAATGAAACGCCGGACATTTCCATCGCCTATTGCCCCGAGCGCGTCCTGCCGGGCAAGATTCTCGAAGAGCTGACCAACAACGACCGCTCGATCGGCGGCATCACGCCGCGCTGCGCGCGCAAGGCGCTGGCCTTCTACAAGCGCTTCGTGCGCGGCACCTGCGTTACCACCGATGCCCGCAGCGCCGAGATGACCAAGCTGGTCGAGAACGCCTACCGCGACGTCAACATCGCCTTCGCCAACGAGCTGTCCATCGTCGCCGACCGCATGGGGCTGGACGTGTGGGAAGTCATCCGGCTGGCCAACCGCCACCCGCGCGTCAACATCCTCCAGCCGGGGCCGGGCGTGGGCGGTCACTGCATCGCGGTCGACCCGTGGTTCATCGTCCACGGCGCGCCCGAGCAGACCCCGCTGATCCGCACCGCGCGCGGGGTCAACGACGGCAAGATCCACCACGTGATCGCCCGCGCCGAGGAGCTGCTCGCCGCGCATCCGGCCAAGACGGTCGCCTGCCTTGGCCTCGCCTTCAAGGCCAACATCGACGACTTCCGCGAAAGCCCGGCCCGGCTCGTCGCCGCCACGCTCGCCCGCCGTCACGGTGCGCGGATCAAGGTGGTGGAACCCTATGCCGCCACGCTGCCGCGCGAGTTCGATGGCACCGCTGCCGAGCTGATCGACATCGACACCGCGCTGGAAACGGCGGAGATCCTGATCGTGCTGGTCGACCATGACCAGTTCAGGGCCGTGCCGCTGGCCGAGCGCGCCGACAAGCTCGTCTATGACACGCGCGGGATCTGGCTCGATCAGCCCAGGGCGGGCGAAGCTGCGCCGGTCGCCGGACTGCGCCTTGCCAGCTGAACGCTTGCATTCCTGATCCGCTCGGGCATCCTCTCCCCCGATCCTGTCGGGGGGAGAGACATGACCGCACTGCGCATCTACCTGATCGCGGCCTGGACCGCGCTGATCGCCTATACCGCCTTCGTCGTCGGGCGCGACGGGATGAACCTGATGCCGGTGTTCTTCGGCGCGATTGCCGAGGGTCACTGGCCGGGCCAGTTCAACGCCGATTTCCTGACCATGCTGGCGCTCAGCGCGCTGTGGACCGGCTGGCGAAACGGCTGGACCCCGCTCGGCTGGGTGCTGGCGGTGCTGGCGTTCAACCTCGGCGGGGCCTTCCTGATGGCTTACCTGCTGGTGCTGCTGCAACTTGAAAAGGGCAACATGGCGCGGGTTCTGCTGGGCAGCCGCGCCCCCGCCTGAACCAAGGGGCATTGACCTTGGCCCGCCGCAGGGCATGATACCCCTCTGTCGCCGCAAGTCGCGGCGCAAGGGGGATATATCATGACCGATGCCGTTCCGCCGACGCCACCCACCCCGCCTTCGCCGCCGCCGGCGACCTCCGGCGGGTTCGACATGAACCGGCCGACGATCATCAGCCTGCTTTACCTCAGTTCGTTCATCCTGGGCGTGACCGCGCTGATCGGGGTGATCCTCGCCTTCGTCTGGAAGGGTGAGCCGCACGAGGACTGGGAGGCGACCCATTACCAGTACCTGATCAACACCTTCTGGATCGGGCTGGTCGGCACCATTGTCGGGATCGTCACGATGATCGTGCTGGTCGGCTTCCTGGTGCTGCTGGCGACGGTCGCGCTGTGCGTCGTGCGTTCGGTGCTCTCGCTGATCAACGCGCAGAAGCGCCAGCCGATGCCCAACCCCGGCACGCTGTTCGCCTGATGCGGGACCTGGAAGGAAAGGTCGCCTTCGTCACCGGCGCGGCTTCCGGCATCGGTCTGGGCATCGCGCGGGCGCTGGCTAACGCGGGCGTCAAGGTGATGCTCTGCGATATCGAGGAGCAGGCGCTGGAACGCGCGCGCGCCGGGCTGGCGGCGGGCAACGCCGATGTCGCCGCGGTGCGCGCCGACGTGTCGCTGCGCTCCGAACTGGAAGCGGCGGCGCAGGCGACGATCGAACGCTTCGGCAAGGTCCACATCCTTGTCAACAACGCCGGGGTCGGCGGCGGGGGCGATTACGGATCGTGGACCCAGGCCGGGTGGGAATGGACGCTGGGCGTCAACCTGTGGAGCGTGATCTGGGGGATCGAGATTTTCGGCCCCCTGATCGAGAGCCACGGCGAAGGGGGCCAGATCGTCTCCACCGCCTCGATCGCGGGGCTCGCGGGCGGGGTCAACCCCAGCTACAACGTCACCAAGTACGGCGTCGTCGCCCTCTCGGAAGGGCTGCGCCCGACGCTCGCGGAAAAGGGCATCGGCGTGTCCGTGCTGTGCCCCGGGCTGATCCGCACCCAGATCCTCGACAGCGCCCGCAACGTGCCGGCCCGCTTCGGCAAGGTCGAGGCGATGACCGAGGGCGGGGAGGAGAGCGAGGCGGCGCAGATGATCCGCATGGGCGTCGCCATGGGGATCGATCCCGATTACGTCGGCGAACTGGTGCGCGAGGGGATCGAGGAGGACTGGGCCTACATCCTCACCGACACCGATTTCGAACCCGCGATCGAGCAGCGCTTCGCCAATATCAGGGCGCACTTCGACAAGATCCGGGGCCGGGTACCGCCGCGCGGAGGCGCCTGACCGGGCGCGGCGGGAACCACGGCGGCTGACGGGGGCTTAGGAGGGCAAAGGAGCCCGCTCATGCCCAATCCCCCTGCCGACAAGCCTCGCAATCCACCCGCGCCCGGCGGGGAGCCGACCACCGACGCCCAGCTTGCGCCCGAGGCGCACAACGAATCGCAGGACGACGAGGCCGAGCAGGCCCAGTCGCTCGCCGACGAGGCGCGGCAGGGCGGCGGCTCGCCCTATGCCGCAAGCGATCGGGTGCCCGGGCCCGATGGCGAGGACGGCAGCACGCCCGACGTGGTCGATCACATGAAGCAGATGCTCAGCGACGGGCGGATCGACATGAGCGCCTATCGCGGCGAGCGCAATGACGACGATGTCGAGCAGGGCCTGGGGCCGCAGGGGCTGGAGGACGATTTCCCGCGCGGCGCGGATTAGCCGTCGGGATCAGTCGCCGCCGCAGTCTCCACCATCGCTGCAGTCGCTGTCGGAACTGTCGATGATCGAGCCGCCGCTGTCGCCCCCGCTGTCACCGCCCTTGCCCCGGCGCAGGATCGCGGGCGCGACGGCGAGGACAACGACCGCAAGCGCGATCCACACGGCATAGGACATCGGCGAACTCCAGCTGTTGAGGCCGCCAGCCTGCACATGGAAGACGCGGCCTGGCAAGCGGCACTTGCCGGAAATGCAGGCTTAACGGAGCGGTAAGCACGGCGTGGGACACTCCGCGCTTCCGCCAGAGCGCCGCACTTGCCGCCATGGCCCAGCGAAAGGTCCTGCCGATGCAGACCGAAGACCAGAACCCCGCCCCCACCGATCGCCGCGCAGGCGACCGCCGCCAGCAGCAGGTCCATCCGCTGCCGTTCCCCGATCGCCGTCAGGGCGACCGGCGCAGCGGCCACGACCGCCGCGCCAGCCCGCGTTAGAAACTGTTACTGCTTGGCGGGCGCCGCGCTCGCCGCCGGAGCCGCCTCGCTTGCGGGTGCATTGGTCATCGCCGTCGTCGGCAGGTTGACCGGCACGGCGGGTTCGGTCGGATTTTCGGCCACGAACTCGCTCGACGCCGCAGTCGGTTCGGCTGCGGCCTGATCGCTCGCCGCCTGCTCCGCCTTCTCGCCGCCGCAAGCCGCAAGCGCCAGCGCGCCGGCCAGGGCCAGGGGATAGACGATACGCTTGGTCATGGTGTGGTCCTCCACAGTTGCTGCAACGCCAACCTAGCCTGCGCGCGGGGGGCGTCTGTGACAAGGATCAAGTGGGGGGCATGAGGGGCGCGGAGGCTTTAGAAGCCGACTGCGAACCAAGCGGTTAGCATGCTGCATTTCTCGACCAAGCTGGGGGCGTCCGAGTCGGGCCAAGTGTGACTGCATGGGCTATTGATTGAGCAACCCCTTGCTTTGTGAGGGGAATTTATCGATCAGAAATTTCAATATCTCTAGCCGATCTTCGCCTCTAGCTTTGCGTATCTGCGCCTTGAGTTTCATGACTGAGGGTCGGTCTGGCGTGATGTTTGACGCTCCTTCATTACAGATCGAGCAGACCGCGCGCAAATTTGAAGGGTCATCACTTCCACCCATTGATTTGTCGATAATATGTCCGAGATGCAGGCGGGTCTTTCGTTCCGGATCAAATGGATGAGGCTCTCCGGCGCCTGCACCGCACATTTGGCAGGTGAAGCCATTTCTATCCAGAACAATTGCTCTCGTTTCTTTTGATATGCCTCGTTCAAATGCTGGTTGCGGCTTTGCCGTCAGCAACAGGTATTGGCCTGGTTTCAGGTCGGATCGGTCATTGTGGGTGAGTATCTGGAATCCTTCCTCATTACGCAATTCCCGAATCCTGCGCGCCCATTCGCTAATTCCTCCAGAGGCCAGACGCAGCTCATCGCTCTCCAGCACCTTCCCAAGATTTCGCAGAAAATAGTCACGCAGAAGATCGCGGGCACCCATTCAAGCCGCCTTCACCGCAAAAATCTTCTGAACACCTAGCGCCACGCGCAAATTTGTTGCGACTGCCTTGGCAACAGGCGGGGGGAATGCGTTGCCGACCTGCCGATAGGCAGTGGTCTTGCGTCCGAAGAATTGCCAGTCGTCGGGAAATCCCTGAATTCTTGCGACCATGCGAACCGTCAGCCTCGGCATGCCCGCGAATTCAGGAAATGGTGCTTCCTCAGCGATGCTCCTGCCCTCGACGCCCAAGGCTGCCCATGCCTTTCTCGCTCGGGTCGGTCCCAAGTCCGGTCCACCATGCTTTTTCGATCCTCCCACAATGGTGGGTGCGATGTCATTTGCAAACTTGGCCCAGCGCCCGGCTCCATGCCAGCCATTGGAAGCCATCAAATCCTTGAGTGTCTCGCCAACAGTAAGAGGATTGTGCGGCAGCACATCGGGCCAATCAAAGGCATCTACAAGATCTGACCTGAGTGCGACGATGACCACCCGAGGCCGCAATTGTGGAACCCCGAAGTCTGATGCGTTCAGCAGGCGCCAATCAACCGCATATCCGAGCTTCTTGAATTGGGATTTGAGTTTGAGGCGATAGTCTTCGAAGACCGGTGAGAGGAAACCCCGCACATTCTCGATCATTACCGCCTTCGGACGAATCTCATCGATTAACCTGATCGCAGCAGGAAACAGATTGCGTTCGTCGAGATCGCCTAGCTGTTTTCCCGCTACGGAAAAAGGTGGGCACGGCAGACCTCCCGTCAGGATATCGACCCCTTTGAAAGGCGTTCCATCAAAGGCGTTCATATCAGCAGTTCGGACGTCCCATGTAGGTCGGTTCAGGCGCAGGGTCTTTGCGAAATCCGGTTCAATTTCCACCAATGCTGCATGGCGGAAACCCGCCTGTTCCAAGCCAAGCGCTTGTCCGCCAGCGCCAGCACAAAATTCGATCGAGTCCATAAGTGCCTCTCTGTTGCGGACAGGCTATGTTCCAATTATGTTCTTGTCAATCACTCCGCCGCCACCCCGGCATTCCCAAACATGTCCGGCTCGGCCGCCACATCGCCCGCCTCGTTCGCGGCGCTGACTTCGCCCTTGGCCTTGCGGCGGGCGTCGAAGCTCGACCAGACGTCGTTCCAGTTGCCGCGCGTGGCGGCCTTGGAATATTCGGTGGCGCGGGTTTCGAAGAAATTGGCGTGTTCCACCCCGTTGAGCAGCGGGGCGAGCCAGGGCAGGGGGTGGTCCTCGATCATGTAGATCGCGGGCAGGCCCAGCTGCGAGAGGCGCCAGTCGGCGATGTAGCGGATGTAGCGCTTGATTTCCTTGGGGCTCATCCCCGGGACCGGCCCCATTTCAAACGCTAGGTCGATGAAGGCGTCTTCCAGCCGCACCGTCTTCTGGCAGCAGTCGATGATGTCTTCCTTGACCGCCTTGGTCAGGCAGCCGCGTTCCGCCACGAAGGCGTGGAACAGGCGGGTGATGCCTTCGCAGTGGAGGCTTTCGTCGCGCACCGACCAGCTGACGATCTGGCCCATGCCCTTCATCTTGTTGAAGCGCGGGAAGTTCATCAGCATGGCGAAGCTGGCGAACAGCTGCAGCCCTTCGGTGAAGCCGCCGAACATGGCGAGCGTGCGGGCGATATCCTCGTCCGTCTCGACCCCGAACTGCTGGAGGTAATCGTGCTTGGCGCGCATTTCCTCATACTCGAGGAACATGCCGTATTCGCTTTCGGGCATGCCGATGGTGTCGAGCAGGTGCGAATAGGCGGCGATGTGGATCGTCTCCATGTTGGAGAAGGCGGCCAGCATCATCTTGACCTCGGTCGGCTTGAACACCCGGCCGTACTTTTCGTGATAGCAGTCCTGCACCTCGACGTCGGCCTGGGTGAAGAAGCGGAAGATCTGGGTGAGCAGGTTGCGCTCATGCTCGCTGATCTTCTGCGCCCAGTCGCGGCAGTCCTCGCCCAGGGGAACTTCCTCGGGCATCCAGTGTACCTGCTGCTGGCGCTTCCAGTAGTCATAGGCCCACGGATATTCGAAGGGCTTGTAGGTCTTGCGGGCTTCGAGAAGAGGCATGGGTCGACTCCGGATTGGAAGCGGAAACTATAGGGCGGACCCCCGCGCGCCAGAAGCGCGCGGGGCTTTGCAACAGTGGAAATGTACGGTCGCGCTCACTTCCAGAACCAGCCGGGCTTCACGCCGCGGTCCTTGCGGTTGCGCCACATCGAAATGTACAGCCAGAGGCCGGAAAAGCTGAAGAAGATCATCGCGAAACCCGACAGGGTGGCGATCACCACGCCCAGCGGACCAAAGCTTTCGCCCGAGTGGAGGTGATGCAGCAGGCCGACCAGCGCGCGAGGATCGCCTTCCTTGGGCTTGGGCCGGCAGGTATAGCCTTCGGGGCAGGCGACGGCTGGCTTCGGCGCTTCGGCGGCGGGGCCGGCGCTGGTCGCATCGATATACATCGGCACGACCTGGCTGAGGGTGCCGGTCACCGCGATCCACAGCAGGAACACCCCGAAGAAAACCGAAATCCAGCGATGCCATTTGCGCATCAGAACACACTCCTGAAAAGGTTGAAGAGACCTCTCCCGAAGCCGGTACGCCCGCGCACCGCAAGCCGCAGATCGTCGCCAATTGTAACGAGTGTCATGATTTTTCCGGAAAACATCGTCAGCCGTCCACCCCGGCCAGCGTCAGGCCGATCGCGAACAGCACCAGCACGCCCCCGAACGCGGTGAGCATGGTCCCCGCGATCCGCCGCAGATAGACCGCGCCCTCGCTGGGTGCGGGGCGGCTATAGACGAAGGCTCCCGCCCCGAGCAGGACGGCGCCAACGCCCAGCATGGTGAGGCGACCGTGGTTCATGGGTTCGCTGCCGCGCCATGAGCCGCCTACTGGCAGCTCAGGCACTCCTCATAGTCGGTCTGGCCGCCCGCGCTGAGTTCGATCTTGGGCGCATCGGCGGTGTTGTCCGCTTCCACCCCGCCGGCGAAACCCGCGCGCTGGACCGACTTCGAGCGCAGGTAATAGAGGCTCTTGATGCCCTTTTCCCAGGCCTGGAAGTGCAGCATGGCGAGGTCCCACTTGTCGACATCGGCCGGGATGTAGAGGTTGAGGCTCTGCGCCTGGTCGATGTAGGGGGTGCGGTCCGCCGCGAATTCGAGCAGCCAGCGCTGGTCGATCTCGAAGCTGGTCTTGTAGACGTCCTTTTCCTCCTGGCTGAGGAAGTCGAGGTGCTGGACCGACCCGCCGCGCTCGAGGATCGAGTTCCAGACGTTGGTCGAATCCTTGCTCTTCGCCTGCAGCAGCTTCTGCAGGTAGGGGTTCTTGACCACGAAGCTGCCCGACAGCGTCTTGTGGGTATAGATGTTGGCCGGGATCGGCTCGATGCAGGCGGAGGTGCCGCCGCAGATGATGCTGATCGAGGCGGTCGGCGCGATCGCCATCTTGCACGAAAAGCGCTGCATCACGCCCATGTCGGCGGCGTCCGGGCAGGCGCCCCGTTCCTGCGCGAGCAGCAGGCTGGCCTCGTCCGCGCGTGCCGCGATGTGCTTGAACATCTTGAGGTTCCAGGCCTTGGCCATGGCGCTTTCGAACCCGATCCCCTTCTTCTGGAGGAACGAGTGGAAGCCCATCACGCCCATGCCGACCGAGCGTTCGCGCATCGCCGAATAGCGGGCGCGGGCCATCTCTTCCGGCGCGCGGTCGATGTAGTCCTGCAGCACGTTGTCGAGGAAGCGCAGCACGTCCTCGACGAAGCGGTCATCGCCGTTCCACTCTTCCCAGGTTTCCAGGTTGAGCGACGAGAGGCAGCACACCGCGGTGCGATCGTTGCCGAGGTGATCCTTGCCGGTCGGCAGGGTGATTTCCGAGCAGAGGTTGGAGGTCGAAACCTTCAGCCCCAGGTCGCGGTGATGCTTGGGCATCATCCGGTTCACCGTGTCGGCGAAGACGATGTAAGGTTCGCCCGTGGCCAGGCGGGTCTCGACCAGCTTCTGGAACAGCGCGCGGGCATCGACCGTGCCGCGCACCGAGCCGTCCTTGGGGCTGCGCAGGTTGAATTCGCGCCCGTCGCGGACGCATTCCATGAACTCGTCGGTCAGCAGCACGCCGTGGTGGAGGTTCAGCGCCTTGCGGTTGAAGTCGCCCGAGGGCTTGCGGATTTCGAGGAACTCCTCGATCTCCGGGTGCGAGACGTCGAGGTAGCAGGCGGCCGAGCCGCGCCGCAGCGACCCCTGCGAGATCGCCAGCGTCAGGCTGTCCATCACCCGCACGAAGGGGATGATCCCGCTGGTCTTGCCGTTGAGGCCGACCGGTTCGCCGATCCCGCGCACGTTGCCCCAATAGGTACCGATCCCGCCGCCGCGCGAGGCGAGCCAGACGTTCTCGTTCCAGGTGCCGACGATCCCTTCAAGGCTGTCCGACACGGAATTGAGGTAGCACGAGATTGGCAGGCCGCGGTTGGTGCCGCCGTTCGACAGCACCGGGGTGGCGGGCATGAACCACAGCCTGGAGATGTAGTCGTAGAGCCGCTGGGCGTGGTCCTGATCGTCGGCATAGGCGGCGGCGACGCGGGCGAACAGGTCCTGGTAGCGCTCACCCGGCAGGAGGTAGCGGTCGTCCAGCGTTTCCTTGCCGAAATCGGTCAGCAGCGCATCACGCGCATGATCGACCTCGATCGCGAAACGGCGGTCGTGGATCGCTTTGGAATCGTCCTTGGCGGCGACCGCCTTGGCCGCACCGGCGAGCGCGCCCTGCAGCGCCGCGGCGCCCAGTTGCTCGACCAGATCCGCGCTGCCCGCATCGCTCTTTTCGTTCATCGCCACCGCCGGGGCATTCCCCGCCTCCACTGCTTCCGCAACCGCTGCTTCGACTTCGGCCATCGCCGGCTCGTCTCCGTTCCTGAAATCCACTTGCTGCCCCCATGTTCCTGCCGGACGGTGCCGTCCGGCGCATTTCGTCCGCCCTGATGCGAAAACCAATCGTTCCGCATCTGTTCGAATCGGAGGGCCTGTCCCATCCTATCGAACCTGGGAGAACGAAACGAGAAAAAGTTATCCCGGTTTCATCCCCGGACCAGTGCCATCGGGAGCTTTCCTGACCCGAATCCGCACCCCCTGCGCGAACCGCGCGGGATCGGGATCAATCAAGGTCTAGATGGCCCCCCTGTACCGGACCACTATCCATAGTGCCTTTTCCTGAATCGCGCGCAAGAGGGTAAATATGCGTGAAACCACCCGGAGGCCGCCGGAGCCCGCCCCCGGCGACTGGTGCGTTGCAGCGACGCGCGGGATTTCCAGCATTGCGCGCGCCCGCAAGAGTCAAAATGAATCGGTGCAAAAATTTTTGCCCGTGGACAGGTGCTCCGGGGCGTTGACACGGATAGAATCGAGACGGGCAATCTTGTTGCCGGAACGAGTGCAAAAAGCTCTCGCGGCGACCCTCGCTGCACCCCGCGTCGTCCTGACCGCGAATGCCGGAGGGCGCGATTGAAAGGGCGTCGACCCGGGTATATGTTCAAACCCTCAAGCTGAAAGGATATTCCCCATGCTCAACCTGATCGGCGCGATCTTTTCCGGGCTCATCATCGGTGCGCTCGCGCGGTTCTTTTATCCCGGCGCGGTCGAGATGGGCTGGGGGATGACGATCCTGCTCGGTGTCGGCGGTTCGCTGCTGGCCGGGCTGGTCGCCAATCGCGGCGCGGGCGAGGGACTCAACCGCGCGGGCTGCCTCGCCTCGGTGCTGGGGGCGATCGTGCTGATCTTCATCGGGCGGACGCTCGGCTGGCACCTCTGACCGGGGCGCGTGGCTGTGCCGCGACAAGCCGAGCCTGAAAGGCCCGGCGGTTAATCCGGGGTTTCTCCGCTGGACGGAAAGTTTCCGCGTCCAACAACAACCGGAGAATATCCATGACACGGATCCTGCAATCCGCCCTTCTGGCGGCCTCGGCGGCGGCGCTGGCCGCTTCGACCGGGGCCATGGCCCAGCGCGGCGGCCCTCCTGCCGGAGTGGGTCACGGACCGCCGGCCGGCGTCGGCAATCCCGGTGGCGGCATGCCCGAAATGCCCGGCGCGGGGCGGCCCGACAGCTTCCCCGGCGGCGGACAGAGCACTGTCACCACCGGCGCGGACCATTGGGGTTCGACCGGACGGCCGGACAATCCGGGGCGACCGGACCTCGAACGCGCGACGCGGCCCGACGCGGCCAACCAGCATGCAGCCCATCAGGGCATGGCCGACAATCCGCGCCGCGACGAGGCGCTCACCTCCGCGCTGACCCGCAGCGGCGTGACCCTGCCGGAAGGGGGCCTGCAGACCGCGTGCGAAGGCTTTGCCAGTCTGGGCGCCTGCGTTTCGGCGCTGCACGTCGCGCATAATCTGGACCTGCCGGGCGGCTTCGCTGCACTCAAGACGGAAATGACCGGCGATGCGAAGCTTTCGCTCGGTGCGGCGATCCGCAAGCTCAAGCCCGATGCCGACGCCGAGGCGCAGGTGCGCAGCGCCGAAGCACGGGCAAGGGCCGATCTCAAGGCCGGCTAAGTCCCAGTCTCAGCGGCGTCGTCCCGGGACTGCCCGGGGCGACGCCTGCCGCTGTCAATCGTCCTTGCCGCTGCGCCAGCCGTGCTCGCCGCGTTCGTGGATGATGTTGGCGCGGCCCACGATCAGGTCGTCGACCATGCCGATCCGCTTCACGTCCTTGTCGCGGTAGGGCAGCGAGTGGAGGACATAGCGCATGGCGTTCAATCGGGCGCGCTTCTTGTCGTCGCTCTTGATCACGGTCCACGGGCTGTCGGCGGTGTCAGTGGCGAAGAACATCGCCTCCTTGGCGCGGGTATAGTCGTCCCACTTGTCGAGGCTGGCGAGATCGACGGGCGAAAGCTTCCACTGCTTGAGCGGGTGGACCTTGCGCTCCTTGAAGCGGCGGCGCTGCTCGTCGCGGCTGACGGAGAACCAGAACTTGATCAGGTGGATGCCGCTGCGCACCAGGTTGCGTTCGAACTCGGGCGCCTGGCGCAGGAACTCCTTGTATTCCTCGTCGGTGCAGAAGCCCATCACCCGCTCAACCCCCGCGCGGTTGTACCACGAGCGGTCGAACAGCACGATCTCGCCCTTGGTCGGCAGGTGCTCGACATAGCGCTGGAAATACCACTGACCGCGTTCGACCTCGCTGGGCTTCTCCAGCGCCACCACACGCGCGCCGCGCGGATTGAGGTGCTCCATGAAGCGCTTGATCGCGCCGCCCTTGCCGGCGGCATCGCGGCCTTCGAACAGGATGATCACCCGCTGGTCGGTATCCTTGGCCCACTGCTGGAGTTTCAGCAGCTCGGTCTGGAGGATGAACTTCTCGCGCTCGTAGTCCTTGCGCAGCATCTTGAACTTGTAGGGATAGCCGCCCTTGCGCCAGTCGTCCGCCAGCTCGTCGCTGGTCTTGCGGGGCTTGCCGGCGGGCTTGGGCAGGCCGAGGTAATCGCGCATCCGCGCCGCATCGTCGGGCGAGGCACCGGCGATGATCGCCTCCACCCCCTCGACGTCGCCGCGCGCGGCGATTTCGCCCAGCGCCGCTTCCTCGGCCTCGAGTGCGGCTTCCGCCCGTTCGCTCGCGAGGCTTTCCTCGACCGCCGGAGTCATGCTGGAATCGTTGGCGGGCGGCACCTTGGGCTCGTTCTTTCCCGCTACGCTGCGCACCATAAGTCAGTCCTTCCTATCCTCCCGCCTGGGCGCGGGACCATGCCATGATGACAGGGAATTGTTTCCGACCCCTGAAGGGCGAAACCCACGTTTCTGCGCGGGTTTTCGACTCAGGAGCTTGACCGGAGTTTCCTACTGCCAGCCCCTTCAAGTCAAACGGATAGGCTGCATTGGCCGTTGCGTTTCACGCAACGTGGCGGCTTATGGTACCAGCACGGTATCGCGCGCTTCGTCCAGCGTGTCGGGGTAGTCGAGCGTGTAGTGCAGCCCCCGGCTTTCCTTGCGCTGGAGGGCCGAGCGGACGATCAGCTGCGCGCATTGCAGCAGGTTCCTGAGCTCGATCAGGTCGGTCGAAACGCGGAAGTGGCCGTAATAGTCCTCGACCTCGCCGGTCAGCAGGTCGATCCGGTGCGCGGCGCGCTCCAGCCGCTTGGTTGTCCGCACGATGCCGACATAGTTCCACATGAAGCGGCGGATCTCGGTCCAGTTCTGCTTGATCACCACTTCCTCGTCGGAATCGGTGACGCGGCTTTCGTCCCAGGCGCGCACGGGCGGCGGCGCATCGAAGCTGTCCCAGCGCGCGAGGATGTCGGCCGCCGCCGCCTCGCCGAACACGAAGCATTCGAGCAGGCTGTTGGAAGCGAGCCGGTTCGCGCCGTGCAGGCCGCTTTCGGTGCATTCGCCCGCCGCGTAGAGGCCCGGCAGGTCGGTGCGGCCGTTGAGGTCGATCAGGATGCCGCCGCAGGTGTAATGCTGCGCGGGCACCACCGGGATCGGCTGGCGGGTCATGTCGATCCCCAGGCCCAGCAGCTTTTCGTGGATGTTGGGGAAGTGCTCACGCACGAATTCGGGCGGCTGATGGCTGATGTCGAGATGGACGAAATCGAGCCCGTCGCGCTTGATCTCGCTGTCGTTGGCGCGGGCGACGATATCGCGCGGGGCGAGTTCGGCGCGCTCGTCGTAGTCGGGCATGTAGCGATGCCCGGTGCGCGGGTTGAGCAGGTGCCCGCCTTCGCCGCGCACCGCTTCGGTGATCAGGAAGTTCTTGACCTCGAGGTTATAGAGGCAGGTCGGGTGGAACTGCATCATCTCCATGTTGGAGACGCGCGCGCCTGCCCGCCAGGCCATCGCGATGCCGTCGCCGGTCGCGCCGCGCGGCGCGGTGGAGAACTGGTAGACGCGGCCCGCCCCACCGGTGGCGAGGATGGTCGCCCGCGCGGTGTGCGCCTCGACCGTGCCGGTGGTTTGGTCGAGCGCGTAGACCCCCCAGACCCGGCCCGAACCCGAATAGCGCTCCGCCTCGTGCCGCCCGGTGATCAGGTCGATGCAGGCGCGGCTCGGCAGCAGGGTGATGTTGGGATGGGCCTCCGCCGCGCGCAGCAGGGCCTGTTCCACCGCCCAGCCGGTCGCGTCGGCGACGTGGACGATGCGGCGGTGCGAATGCCCGCCCTCACGGGTAAGGTGGAGCGCCTCGCCATCGGTGTTGAACGGCACGCCCAGCTGCACCAGCCGGTCGATCGCGTGGGGCGCGCGCTCGATCACGAATTCCACCGTCTCGCGCCGGTTGAGGCCCGCCCCGGCGACCATGGTATCGCGGATGTGGTTCTCGAAGGTGTCGCCAGCGTCGAGCACGGCAGCGATTCCGCCCTGCGCCCAGGACGTGGAGCCGCCGGTCAGCTCGCCCTTGGCCAGCACCAGCACCTTCAGCCGGTCGGCCAGCGCCAGCGCCGCAGTCAGCCCCGCCGCGCCGGAGCCGACGACAATGACGTCGTGGCTCACGCCGCCGCCTGGCTGGTCAGGTGAACGAAGACATCTTCAAGGTCGGCTTCGCGCGTGGTGACATCGACAATGTCGAAGCCCTGGCCCTGGACCAGCGCGAGCACTTCGCCCGCATTGCTGCGGTCCTTGTCATAGGTGATCTCGATCGTGCGTTCGCCGGCGCGTTCGCACTTCAGGAACGCGGGACTGCGTGGCAGTTCGGGGACACCGCTGTCGAAGGTCAGCACCACCACCTTTTCGCGCGCCATGTCGACCAGTTCGCGGGTCGGCTTGTTGGCGATCAGCTGGCCATGGTTGATGATCGCGATCCGGTCGCACAGTTCCTCCGCCTCTTCGAGGTAGTGGGTGGTCAGCACCACGGTCACCCCCCCGGCGTTGAGTTCGCTGACCAGTTCCCACAGCTGGCGGCGCAGTTCGACGTCGACCCCGGCGGTGGGCTCATCCAGCACGATCACCGGCGGAGCATGGACCAGCGCCTTGGCGATCAGCAGGCGGCGCTTCATGCCCCCCGAAAGCGTGCGGGCATAGGCATCGGCCTTGTCCGCCAGATGGACCTGGCTGAGCAGCTCCAGGCTGCGCCGGGCGGCCTTGGGCACGCCGTAGAAGCCCGCCTGGAGGTCCAGCACCTCAAGCGGGGTGAAGAACGGATCGAAGACGATTTCCTGCGGGACGATCCCGATCGACCGCTTGGCGTTGCGGCTGTCGGCATCGATGTCGAAACCCCAGATTTCCGCGCTGCCGGCGGATTTGCGGACCAGTCCCGCAAGGATGTTGATCAGCGTCGACTTGCCCGCGCCGTTGGGGCCGAGCAGGCCGAAGATCTGGCCCTGCGGGACGTCGAAGCTGACCCCTTTCAGCGCATGCTTGGCGGCGGCGTTCCCGGCGGCGGCGTAGACCTTTTCGAGGTCGCGGATGCGGATGGCGGCAGGCGTTTCCATGGGCGCTGCTTTGCGGCAGGATCGCGCCGCCGTAAAGCCCCGCCGAACGGGCAGCGCGCATAAGGAAAATGGCAGTGCTTACCGGGCTGTTAACCACGCCTGCGCAGACCGGATTCATACCCTCTAGGTAGAAAAGGGGAATGATCCGGGGGGATTCCTTTAACCACGCCGCGCCGAAAGCGCGCCTGCGAGCCGTCGGCGCCAGGCTTGCCTTGGCTCTTGCCGTGGCCGCGGCGGCGCTGGCTGACCCGGCATTCGCTGGCGAAGTCGCTACTGCCACCGGCCGCGCCAATGCGGTGGTCGTCGCCCCGCTGAGCATCATCAAGGTCGACGACATGAGCTTTGGCCGGATCGTCGCACGGCCTCAGGCCGGGACGATCACGATCAATCCCAATACCGGCGCTTGCACGGTCACCGGTCCGATCCTGGAGGTGGGCACCTGTCGCCGCGCGCGCTTCGACGGGATGGGCAGCAAGAACATGAACGCCCGCATTTCGCTGACCGCGATCAGCAACCTGACCGGGCCGGGCCAGACCATGGTGCTGGACAACGTGTTCCTGGGCAACAACAGCTCGATCAGTTTTTCCGGCAATCCCAATGCCAACGGCCAGGGCGTGGGGCTGACCCAGGGCAACGGCAACCAGCGCTATTCGATCACCAACAATTCCGGGATCTTCTCGCTGTACATCGGCGGGCGGCTGAACGTGAACGCCAACCAGGCGCCGGGCGTCTACAACGGTTCGATCACGGTCAACATCCAATACCAGTAGGCTGGAAATGCGCCGCGCCGCCTGCTAGGGGCTCGGCCATGACCCAGCCGCCCGAAACCGTCACCGTCACCACCACCCGCGTTTCCTGCGATGGCGCCACCGACATCAGGGGCGGCGCGGCGCTGGGCCATCCGCGCGTCTGGCTGGAAATCGACGAGCATGGCTATGTCGATTGCGGCTACTGCGACAAGCGCTTCGTGCTGAAGGGCGGCCCGGCCGACGGCGCCGATCAGGCCGCGCTGGGCGACATCGCCTCTGGCGCCAGCCGCTGAGGCACCTATATCGGGGGGCATGACGCTCTCCGATCCCCGCTCGCTCCTATACCGCCAGCTTACTCCCGAGGCCGCGCAGGCCGTCACGCGCGAGGCGCTGGCGCGCTGCGACGATGGCGAACTGTACCTGCAGTTCATCGCGGCGGAGACCTTCACCTTCGATGACGGGCGGCTGAAGACCGCCGACTATTCGCGCGATGCCGGGTTCGGCCTGCGCGGCCTGTCGGGCGAGATGACCGGCTTTGCCCACGCCAACGAGATCAGCGCCGAGGCGATCCGCCGCGCGGGCGAGACGCTGCGCCTGCTCGATCCGGCCAAGGGCCAGCCCGCCCCGCCGCCGCCGGGCAGCAACCGCCACCTCTACACCGATGCCTCGCCGCTCGATCTGGTGCCGTTCGCCGAAAAGGTGAAGCTGCTGGAGACGATCGATGCGGCGGCGCGCGCTCGGGACCCGCGTGTGGCGCAGGTCAGTGTCACGCTTTCGGGCAGCTGGTCGGTGGTGGAGATCGTCCGCGCCGACGGCTTCGTCGCGCATGACGTGCGCCCGCTGGTGCGGCTCAACGTCGGGATCGTCGCCGAAGCGAACGGGCGGCGCGAAACCGGCAGTTTCGGGATCGGCGGACGGCGGCTCTATGATGACCTGTTCCTGCCCGAAACCTGGAACCGGGCAATCGACACAGCGCTCGCGCAGGCGCTGACCAACCTTGAAAGCGTGGCCGCCCCGGCGGGCGAGATGACCGTGCTGCTTGGCCCCGGCTGGCCCGGTGTGCTGCTGCACGAAGCGGTCGGCCACGGCCTCGAAGGCGATTTCAACCGCAAGGGCACCTCTGCCTTTTCGGGCCGGATCGGCGAGCGCGTCGGCGCGCCGGGCGTTACCGTGATCGACGATGGCGGCCTGCTAGGCGTCGGCGGGCAGGGGCGGCGCGGCTCGCTCTCGATCGACGACGAAGGCACCCCCACGCGCGAGAACGTGCTGATCGAGGACGGCATTCTCAAGGGCTACATGCAGGACCGGCTCAACGCCCGGCTGATGGGCGTGCCCGCCACCGGCAATGGGCGGCGCGAGAGCTATGCCCACCCGCCGATGCCGCGCATGACCAACACCTTCATGCGCGGCGGTAACGACGATCCCGCCGAACTGCTCAGCCGCGTGAAGAACGGCATCTTCGCCAAGAGCTTTGGCGGCGGGCAGGTCGACATCGTTTCGGGCAAGTTCGTGTTTTCCTGCACCGAGGCCTACCGGATCGAAAACGGCAGGCTCGGCGCGCCGATCAAGGGCGCCACGCTGATCGGCGATGGGCCGACCGTGCTGACCCGGGTCACCGGCGTCGGCAACGACATGGCACTGGACGAAGGGGTCGGCGTCTGCGGCAAGGGCGGGCAGAGCGTCCCGGCGGGCGTGGGCCAGCCGACGCTGCTGGTCGAAGCGCTCACCGTCGGCGGTACGGCCTGATCCGGTCAGCCGCCGTTAAGGCAGGCTCGGGCAGCTTCGGCTTCGCAAGATTGAACAAGGAGATCGTCATGCGCAAAGTGATTGCCTCGATCGCCGGGGTCGCCGTGGCGGCCGGCTTGCTCGCCGCCCCCGCGCTTCAGGCCAAGCCCCGGCTGACGCCGGAACAGCGGCTCGACAAGCTGCTGGCAGGCCGCGTTGCGGGCGAACCCGTTTCGTGCATCAGCACCTATGATTCGCGTGAACTCGAAGTGCTGGACAAGACCGCGCTGGTGTTCGGCCACGGCAACACTATCTACGTGAACCGCCCGGCCAACGCGCAGGACATCGACGACGATGATATCCTGGTGACGAAGACCAGCACCAGCCAGCTGTGCAAGCTGGACATCGTCACCACGGTCGATCGCAGCGGTCATTTCCAGACCGGGTTCCTCAATCTCAACGAATTCGTCCCCTACCGCCGCGCCCGCAATTAGGGCCGGTCAGGGACACCGATGTACAGCGAGACGCCGTCCGGACTTCGGTTCGGGCGGCGTTGGCTTTTTGGGCGGCTTGACTCGCGGCGGCGATGTTTTTAGGGTGATCACCCTAGAGGGCGAAAATGCCCCGGGAGAGGATGCCCCATGAACCAGAGCGCCGCGCTGGAGCGTACCGTATCAGCCTTGCCGCCGCTCGATGTGAGCCGCGCGGCGCTCTACCGGGATGAAAGCTGGCAGGAACCGTTCCGCCAGCTGCGCGCGCAGGCGCCGATCCAGTATGTGCCGGACAGCGATTTCGGCCCCTATTGGTCGATTTCGACCTACCAGCCGATCGTCCATGCCGAGGCGCTGCCCAAGATCTTCTCGTCCAGCTGGGAATACGGCGGCATCGCCATTCCCGGCGGGGTCGAGGCGCCGATCAACGGCGAGGTGCGGATGCCCATGTTCATCGCGATGGACCCGCCGCACCACACGGCGCAGCGCCGCACCATCGCCCCCAGCTTCGGCCCGTCCGAAGTCGCGGAGATGAAGGCTGAGGTCCAGGCCCGCACCGCGCAAGTGCTGGATTCGCTGCCGATTGGCGAGGCGTTCAACTGGGTCGACCGGGTCTCGATCGAACTCACCACCGGCATGCTCGCCAAGCTGTTCGACTTTCCGTGGGAAGAACGCTCCAAGCTGACCTACTGGTCGGACATGGGCGGCAATGTCGAACTGATGAAGACGCCCGAGGACCTGGCCCGCCGCAACGAGGCCCTGTTCGAAATGGGCGCGGCCTTTGCCCAGCTGTGGCAGCAGAAGGCCGCCAACCCGGGCAAGGACCTGATCTCGGTCATGCTCCGCTCCGACGCGATGAGCCACATGAGCGAGCAGGAGTTCATCGGCAACACCATCCTGCTGATCGTCGGTGGCAACGATACCACCCGAAATTCGATGTCGGCCTTCGCCTGGGGGCTGTCGCAGTTCCCCGAGGAGCGCGCCAAGCTGGAGGCCGACCCCTCGCTGATCCCGAACGCGGTGCAGGAACTGGTGCGCTGGCAGACCCCGCTCGCCCACATGCGCCGCACCGTGGCGGAGGACGTCGAATTCGAAGGCGCGCAGATGAAGAAGGGCGACAAGGTTGTCCTGTGGTACATCTCCGCCAACCGCGACGAGAGCGTCTTCCCTGACGCGGACCGCATCATCATCGACCGCCCCAACGCGCGGCGCCACCTGTCGTTCGGCTATGGCATCCACCGCTGCGTGGGCGCGCGCGTCGCCGAACTGCAACTCACTACCCTGCTCGAGGAAATGGCGAAGCGCCGTCTGCGCGCCAACGTAATCGCCGAGCCCGAACGGGTCGCAACCTGCTTCGTTCATGGCTACAAGGAGGTGATGGTCGAGCTTTCCCGGTACTGATGCGCACCCGCGAACGCATTGTCGAACAGGCCCTGCTGCTGTTCAACGAACAGGGCTATGGCGCGGTCACCACAGCCGCGCTGGCCGCGCATTGCGGCATCGCCGAGGGCAACCTGTGGTACCATTTCAAGACCAAGCGCGCGCTGCTCGATGCGATCGGGGAGCGCTATGCCGCAGGCATCGAGGCGCGGTTGCTGCTGACGCCGGGCGATGATCCGCTGGGCGCCTATGTTCGCCTGCTGGCGGCGCTGATGGCGGAGTTCCGCGAGTTCCGTTTTCTATACCGCGACCAGCAGAGCTATGGCGAGCACGCTGATACGATCCGCTCCCGGGCGCCCGACTGGCTGGAGCGCAGCTTCGTCCAGTTCGAGGCGCATCTTGCCGCGCTTGTCGATGCCGGCCTGCTCGACTGGCCACGCAGCCGCCTGCGCGATCTGGCGACCAACGCCACCATCATCCTGCGCTACGGCCTTGAGCACTCGCGCGAACTGGGCGCGCCGACCGGAAGGGGCTCGGGCGCGGTGCGCCGCACGCTCGCCCAGCACCTCACCCTGTTCGAACACCAGCTGACCGAAGCGGCGGCGCGCACCCTGCGCCAGGCCGTGGCCACCATCGGGGACGAGGCGCTGGCGGCCTGACCGGCGGCGGGCTAACAGGGGCCAATGACCCAGCCCATCCTCGTCCTCACCACTGGCGGCACGATCGACAAGAATTACTTCGACGCGCTCAGCGAGTACAAGATTGTCGACAGCGGCATTCCCGCGCTGCTTGGCGAAGCCCGCGTTGCCCTGCCGTTCCGCGTGGTCGAACTGATGCGCAAGGACAGCCTTGAGCTGACCCAGGCCGACCGCGCGCTGATCGCTGCCGCCGCGCGCGCGGCGCCGGAAAGCCGCATCGTCATCACCCACGGTACCGACACCATGACCGAGACCGCGAAGGTCCTCGCCGCCGAAGTTCCGGGCAAGACCGTGGTCCTCACCGGCGCCCTCTCGCCCGCGCGGTTCGCCGAAACCGATGCGCCCTTCAACCTCGGCATGGCCTTCGCAGCCGTCCAGACCGCCCCGCCGGGGGTGTGGATCGCGATGAGCGGGCAGGTTTTTGACGCCCTCAAGGTCCGCAAGGACCGTGAGGCGGGGAAGTTCGTTGCGGTTGACTGACCGGGAAGCCAAAGGGATTGCCTATGCGCAGGGTCGTCAGTCTGAATATTCGCCACGGGGGCGGGCGGCGCACCGACTCGATTATGGGCTGGGTTGCCGGGCTCGACGCGGACTTCGTTCTGCTGACCGAATGGCGCGCGAACAATTCCGGCCAAGCCCTGCGCGGAGGATTGGCCGATCTGGGCTATGACGTTCAAAGTCTATCGCGGGGCAACGAAGGGAATGGGCTGCTGATGGCATCCCGGACGCCCTTGGCTGCACGGACCATCACACCTCACAGCGCCCCTCGGGGCGAACTGGCACTCGCTGTCACCGACAGGCTAACGCTGTGCTGCGCCTACTTCCCGCAGGCCCGGGCGAAGGCGCCGTTCTTTGACGCAGCTGCGGAGGCTATGGGTGCCTTATCGGCTCCCGGACTGCTGATCGGTGACCTTAACACCGGACGCAACGATTGCGATCTTGAACCCGGTGCGACAAGATTCCATTGCGCAGAGGAATTCGCCGCGTTGAGCGGACCGGGTGAACTGGTCGATCTTTGGCGGCGCTGTCATGGCGACGACGCGCGGGAATGGACCTGGCGTTCTGCCCGCAATGGCTTCCGGATTGACCATGCCTTCGGAAACCGCGCGCTGTTGGCTTCGTTCCCGACTTTGCACTGCCGCTACGATCACACACCCCGCGAACTGGGCTGGACCGACCATAGCGGGCTGCTGGTCGATCTGGACTGAGGGGAGCTCACCCTTTTGCTTTGCTGGCCACCCTGCTAGGCGCGGCGCATGCTCAATATTTCCGGCATCACGGTCCGCCTCGGCGGGCGCACGATCATTGACGAGGCCAGCGCCATGCTGCCGCCGCGCGGGCGCATCGGCCTGATCGGGCGCAATGGCGTCGGCAAGTCGACGCTGGTGCGGGTCATCGCCGGGATGCTGGAGCCCGACAGCGGGGCCGTTTCGATGCCGCGCGGCGCGCGGATCGGCTACATCGCGCAGGAGGCTCCGGGCGGGGATTCCACCCCGTTCGAGACGGTGCTGGCCGCCGATACCGAGCGCGCCGCGCTGATGGCGGAGAGCGAGGGCTGCGAAGACGCGCACCGCCTCGCCGAGATCCACGAGCGGCTGATCGCGATCGAGGCCCATTCCGCCCCGGCCCGCGCGGCGCGGATTCTCGTCGGGCTGGGGTTTGACGAAGCGGCGCAGCACCGCCCGCTGGAAAGCTTCTCTGGCGGCTGGCGGATGCGCGTTGCGCTCGCCGCGCTGCTGTTTTCCCAGCCCGACCTGCTGCTGCTCGACGAACCGTCGAACCACCTCGACCTTGAAGCCGTGCTGTGGCTGGAGGACTTCCTGCGCGGCTATCCGGCGACGATACTGCTGGTCAGCCACGAGCGCGATTTCCTCAACAACGTGGTCGACACCATCCTCCACCTCCAGGGCGGCAAGCTGACGCTCTACCCCGGCGGCTACGATGCGTTCGAGCGGCAGCGGGCCGAACGGCAGGCACAGCTTGCCTCGGCGCAGGCCAAGCAGCAGGCGATGCGCGAGCGGCTGCAGGACTATGTCGCGCGCAATTCCGCGCGAGCCTCCACCGCCAAGCAGGCCCAGTCGCGCGCCAAGGCGCTGGCCAAACTGCAACCGATTGCCGAACTGATCGACGATCCCTCGCTGAGTTTCGATTTCCCTGCTCCGGACGAACTGCGCCCCCCGCTGATCACGCTCGACCTCGCCTCGGTCGGCTACGGCGAGACGCCGGTGCTGAGCCGGCTCAACCTCAGGATCGATCCCGACGACCGGATCGCGCTGCTGGGCCGCAACGGCAACGGCAAGACCACGCTTGCCCGCCTGCTCGCCGCGCAGCTGAAGCCGATGGACGGCGCGATGGCCGCCAGCAGCCGGATGAAGGTCGGCTATTTCACCCAGTACCAGGTGGAGGAACTCGACCGGAGCGAGACCCCGCTTCAGCACATGACCGTGCAGATGCCGGGCGCCAGCCCGGCGGCGGTGCGTGCCCAGCTCGGCCGGTTCGGCTTTTCCGGCCCCAAGGCGACGACCGAGGTCGGCAAGCTGTCGGGCGGCGAACGCGCGCGGCTGGCGCTGGCGCTGATTACCCGCGATGCGCCTCATATGCTGATCCTCGACGAGCCGACCAACCACCTCGACGTCGACGCGCGCGAGGCGCTGATCCAGGCGCTCAACGAATATTCCGGCGCGGTGATCGTGGTCAGCCACGACCGCCACATGCTGGAAATGACCGCCGACCGGCTGGTGCTGGTCGACCGCGGGACGGCGAAGGAATTCGACGGCTCGATCGACGATTACATCGCTTTCGTGCTGGCCAAGGAGCCTCCCTCTTCGCGCAGCGAGGCGGGGAAGGGCGTCAACAAGAAGGACCAGCGTAAGGCCGCAGCCGAGGTGCGCGAGAAGGGGAACGAGCTGCGCAAGGCCGCGCGCAACGCCGAGGCGGAGCTCGACAAGCTGACCCAGCAGCGCAGCGCCATCGATCAGGCGATGTTCGATCCCGGCGCGGCCAAGGGCGAACTCGCCAAGCTGACCATGACCGAACTGATGAAGCGCCGCGCCACGCTGGAAGAGCAGATCGAGGCGGCGGAGCTGGCCTGGCTCGAAGCCAGCGAAGCGCTCGAAGCGCTGGCGGCCTGACGATGAGCGTCGCCTTCCGCCGCGACGGGGACGAGGAGCACCTCGAGCCCAAGTTCGAGATTCCGATTCCCCCGGGGCCGAACCGCGTGACGGCGCGCGGTCTGGCGCTGATCGCTGAGCGGATCGCGGGCATCGAGGAGCAGCTGGCCGAGGCGACGGACGAAGCGGAGATCGCCGCACTGAAGCGCGACCTGCGCTATTGGCAGACCCGCCAGATCACTGCCGAACTCATGCCGGTTCCGGGCGGCGAAGCGGTGGAGTTCGGCGCAATCGTCACCTTCCGCCTGAACGGCAAGCAGCGGGTGCTGACCCTGGTCGGCGACGACGAGGCCGATCCCGCCGCTGGCCTGATCGCCTGGACCGCCCCGCTCGCCCGCGCGCTGATGGGCGCGGAATTGGGCGATCTGCTGGACTTCGGCGGCCGGGAAGAGGCGATCGAGGTGCTGGGCATAACGGTCCGCGACTGATCTCAGCCCTATGCTCACCGTTCGTGTCGAGCTTGTCGAGACACGGCAGCGCCCCCGTGTCTCGACAAGCTCGACACGAACGGAGTTTGGGGCTTGGGGTGCAAGACGCCCTTTCCGATTGTGCTGCGCGTGCGAAAAGCCTAACGGCAGCGCATGACGGCGGGCCACTTGCCTGCCTGCGGCCTCGTGGCCGCTCCCAAGCAAGCATCGAGACCATGACTTTCCAGACCCCTTTCGCGCTCCTCTCGGAAGCGCTCACTGCGCGCGGTTATGCCGCCCCCACTTCGGTCCAGGCCGCCGTGCTCGAGCCAGCGGCGGAAGGACGCGACCTGATCGTTTCCGCCCAGACCGGTTCGGGCAAGACCGTCGCCTTCGGCCTCGCCATGGCCCCCCAGCTGCTTGAGGATGACGGCCGCGCCCGGCCCGCAGCCGCGCCGCTGGCGCTGATCATCGCCCCCACGCGCGAACTGGCGCTGCAGGTCAGCCGCGAGCTTGCCTGGCTCTATGGCCCGACTGGCGCCCGCGTCGCTACCTGCGTCGGCGGGATGGATGCATCGAAGGAACGGCGCGCGCTCAGCTATGGCGCGCAGATCGTGGTCGGCACGCCGGGGCGCCTGCGCGATCACCTCGAACGCGGCGCGCTTGACCTGCACGCGCTGGCCGTCGCCGTGCTCGACGAGGCGGACGAAATGCTCGACATGGGCTTCCGCGAAGACCTTGAGGAACTGCTCGACGCCACCCCGGAAGAGCGCCGCACGCTGCTGTTCTCCGCCACCATGCCCAAGCCGATCGTGGCGCTCGCCAAGCGCTACCAGCGCGACGCGCTGCGCATTTCCACGGTCGATTCGGATCGCGGCCACGGCGACATCGAATATCTCGCCATGGCGATCGCGCCGGCCGACATCGAGAACGCGGTGGTCAACCTCCTGCGCTATCACGAGGCGGAAACGGCGATGCTGTTCTGCGCCACGCGCGACAATGTCCGCCACCTTCATGCCAGCCTGACCGAGCGCGGCTTTGCCGTGGTCGCGCTGTCGGGCGAGCATAGCCAGAACGAGCGCAACCACGCGCTGCAGGCGCTGCGCGACCGCCGCGCGCGGGTCTGCGTCGCGACCGACGTTGCCGCGCGCGGGATCGATCTGCCCAGCCTGTCGCTGGTGATCCACGTCGAGATTCCGCGCGATGCCGAAACGCTCCAGCACCGCTCGGGCCGCACGGGCCGCGCCGGCAAGAAGGGCACGGCGATCCTGCTGGTGCCCTATCCGCGCCGCCGCCGGGTCGAAATGATGCTGCGCGGCGCGCGCATTCCCGCCGAATGGACTGCGCCGCCCTCCGCCGCCGAGATCCGCGCGGCGGACAGCGAGCGGATGATGGCCGCGCTGCTCGCCCCGGTGGAGACCGACGAGGAGGACCGCGCGCTCGCCGCCCGGCTGCTCGCCGAACGCAGTGCCGAGGATATCGCCGCCGCGCTGGTCCGCGCGCACCGGGCGAACCTGCCCGAGCCGGAAGAACTGCTCGCCGCCGATGCCGGTCCGCCGCCGCGCGCTCCCCGCGAAGGGTTCGAGGGCAGCGCCTGGTTCCGGCTCAACGTCGGCCGTCGCCACAACGCCGATCCGCGCTGGATCCTGCCGCTGCTGTGCCGCCGGGGCCACCTGGGGCGCGGCGAGATCGGCGCAATCCGGATTGCCGCCAACGAGACCCTGTTCGAAGTGCCGACTGCGGTCGCATCACGGTTCCTCGCCGCAGTGCGTCGCACTTCGGCCGAGGATGACGGGGTCGAGATCGTGCCCGCCGATGGCCCGCCGAGCGATGAACGCCGTGGCGGCCACCCCCGCCGCGACGGAGCGCGCCCGCCGCGCCCGGCGGGCAAGCCGCACCGCAAGGGCAACTGGAAGGGGCAGGGGCAGGACCGGGGGCGGTAAGCCAACTCCCGTTCC
>JAYRMP010000039.1:0-28226 GCA_041912655.1 Novosphingobium sp.
GAATTCCGGCAACGCATTCATAAGGTGAAGCCTTCGCCCAAATAGAGGCGGCGCACGTTCTCGTCGGCGACCAGCGCTTCCGGGCTGCCGGCGAACAGCACCTGCCCGCCATAGATGATGCAGGCGCGGTCGACGATATCCAGCGTTTCGCGCACGTTGTGATCGGTGATCAGCACGCCGATGCCGCGCTGCTTGAGGTCGATGACGAGGTGGCGGATGTCGGCGATCGACAGCGGATCGATCCCCGCGAAGGGTTCGTCGAGCAGCATGATCGAGGGCTTGGCGGCCAGCGCGCGGGCGATCTCGCAGCGGCGGCGCTCACCGCCCGACAGCGCCATCGCCGCGCTGGAGCGCAGGCGGGTGAGGCCGAATTCCTCGAGCAGCCGTTCCAGTTCCTGCGCGCGGACCTCCTTGTCGGGCTCGGCCAGTTCGAGCACGCAGCTGATGTTCTGCTCAACCGTCATGCCGCGGAAGATCGAGGTTTCCTGAGGCAGGTAGCCGAGGCCAAGGATCGCCCGCCGGTACATCGGCAGGTTGGTGACATCGACCCCGTCCATCAGGATGCGGCCCGAATCCGGCCGCACCAGCCCCATGATCGAATAGAAGCAGGTGGTCTTGCCCGCGCCGTTCGGACCAAGCAGGCCCAGCACTTCGCCCTTGCCGATCGACAGCGAGATGTCGGTCAGCACCGCGCGCTTGTCATAGCTCTTGGCGATCGAGATCACTTCCAGCCCGCCCTGCGGGATCGGCTGGACGGCGGCGGAGCGCGCTTCGGCGAGTGTCGCGGTATCGGGCATGGTTTCGGGGATTTAGGCGGGTAAGCCGCGCTCGGCAAGCGTCAGCGGCAAACTGGCAGGTTTCATGCATGACCCCGGCTTCCATGCCGCCTGCGTACCCCGCCTGCCGTTACGGTAAACGGGGCTTGCCTGCCCGGCGCTTCGGTGTTTTACTCCGATTCGGGATAAGAGGGGATGCACCATGGCAAAAGCCTGGGACAATTTCGTGTCGCACACGCAGTCATCGCAGATCGGGGCCGCACCGGCCAAGCCGCGCGACTGGCGCAAGCGGATGAGCGACAACATCGCCTATGCGCTGCTGGTCTACACCGCCTTGCAGATCTTCATGACCATGGGCGCGCTGCACGGCAAAGGCGGCTCGATCCTGCCCTATTTCGCGCTGGTGGTGCTGGTCGCCGCGATCATTCCCGCCTGCCGCCGTTTCGAAAAGCGCTGGAATCGTCTGAGCGACGGAACAGGCCGCCAGCATCGAGTTCGCAGGATGCTATCGCCGCGACCAGATGTGGCTGTGGGGCCTCGCCATCGGCCTGCCCTTCCTGCTGACCGGCGTGTTCTGGGGGCTGGCGCGCGTCTTCGGATGATCTGCGCGCCCTGATTGCCCTTTCGCGTCAGGCTCCCTAAGTCGGCACTTCCTGATCCGGAGTGCCAGACCCCATGCTTTCCCCCGAACAAGCCCTCGACCGCGCCCAGGCACTGGTCGAACGCGCCCGCCGCGCCGGTGCGAACGAGGCCGATGCGGTCTATTCGGGCGGCGCTTCCGAAAGCGTCTCGATCCGGCTCGGCAAGCTGGAAGACGTCGAGCGTTCGGAAAGCGAGCACCTGGACCTGCGCGTCTTCGTCGGCCGCCGCTCCGCCTCGATCGGCTCGAGCGACCTGTCGGACGCGGCGCTGGGCGAACTGGCCGAGCGCGCCGTCGCCATGGCCCGCGCCGCGCCGGAAGATCCCTATGCCGGGCTCGCCGCGCCCGAACTGCTGAGCCGCGCGCCCTTCCCCGATCTCGATCTCAGCGACGCTGCCGAACCCAGCCCCGAAGCCCTGCGCGAACAGGCGCTTGCCGCCGAGGACGCCGCGCGCGCCGTGACAGGCGTGACCAATAGCGAAGGCGGCAGCGCCGGGGCGAGCAAGCGCGCTTTCGCGCTCGCCACCAGCCACGGCTTTGCCGGGGCCTATGGCGGCACCGGGCGCTCGCTTTCCGCTTCGGTGGTCGCGGGCGAAGGCTCCGCCATGCAGCGCGACTACGCCTGGCGCAGCGCGCACCACGCCGCTGACCTGATCTCGCCCGAGGAAATCGGCCAGCTGGCGGGGACACGCGCCGTTGCCCGGCTCAATCCCGGTCGGCTCAAGAGCGGGGCCATGCCGGTGGTGTTCGATCCGCGTGTCGGTGGCTCGCTGGTCGGCCATTTCGCGGGCGCGATCTCGGGCAGTTCGATCGCGCGGCGTTCCAGCTTCCTGCTGGACAAGCTGGGCGAGCAGGTGTTCGCCCCGGGCATCCGCATCGTCGACGATCCGCTGCGTCCGCGCGGCCTCGTCTCGCGACCGTTCGACGGCGAGGGCCTGCCGACCGCGGCGCGGGACCTGGTCCAGGACGGCCGCATCACCGGCTGGCTGATGGACAGCGCCGCCGCCCGCCAGCTCGGCGGCCAGCCGACGGGCCACGCGGTGCGGGGCCACGGCGGCGCGCCCGGCGTGTCGCCCAGCAACATGCACCTGGCCGCAGGCAGCGTGAGCGTGGCCGAACTGATCGCCGATATCGAGGACGGCGTGCTCGTCACCGAACTGATCGGCCACGGGGTCAATGGGGTGACCGGCGACTACAGCCGGGGCGCCTCGGGCTTCCGCATCGTCAGGGGCGAGATCGCCGGGCCGGTGGCGGAGTTCACCGTGGCGGGCAACCTGCTCGACATGTTCGCGCGGCTATCCGTGGCGAACGATCTCGAATGGCACCGCAGCGTCAACGTGCCGACGATCCGCGTCGACGGAATGACGGTGGCGGGAGACTAAGAAAAAGCCGCGCAAAAGCGCGGCTCCGCAGTTTCCCCTCCCGCAAGCGGGAGGGGGGAAGAAGGACGAGGGCAGCTTACGCCGCCTTCGACTTCTTATACCGCTCGATGCATTCCAGCACGACGCGCTTGGCATCGTCGGCATCGCCCCACTTGCCGATCCGCACCCACTTCTCGGCCTCGAGGTCCTTGTAGTGGGTGAAGAAGTGTTCGATCTGCTGGAGCACGATCGAGGGCAGGTCCTTGCGCTCGCCGATGTCGGAATAATACGGGAAGGTCGAATCGACCGGCACGCAGATCAGCTTCTCGTCGCCGCCGTGTTCGTCTTCCAGGTTCAGCACGCCGATCGGGCGGGCGCGGACCACGCAGCCCGGAACGAAGGGCGAGCGGGCAATCACCAGCGCGTCGAGCGGGTCGCCGTCGTCGGACAGGGTGTGCGGGATGAAGCCGTAATTCGCCGGGTAACGCATCGGCGTGTGCAGGATGCGGTCGACGAACAACGCCCCCGATTCCTTGTCGAATTCGTACTTCACCGGCTCTCCGCCGACGGGCACTTCGATGATGACGTTAAGGCTGTCTGGGGGGCTGTCGCCCACGGGGATCTTGTCGATACGCATGGCCAGCGCCCTTAGCGAGGGCAGTGCTGCACCGCAACATGGTTTGGGGAGGATTTTGCGGGAATTAACCGGCAGAGCGTCGTCCCGGGCTTGACCCGGGACCAGTGGCCGCCCGCACGAGGCGGCTCGTCGAGCACTGCCAGCGGTCCCGGGAGTCTTTAGTTGAGTGCGCCTTTCGCGTCCGCGAAAGGCTTGGCCTGGCCGGCCCGCTCCCCCGGCCCGACCACCCGTTTAAGGTACCCTGTGGGTGGTCGGGCCGGGGGAGTGGGCCGGCCAGGCCAGGGAAGCACGGACGTGCTTCCCGCACCGCCGTGAGGCGGATAACGACTCCTACCCCGCACCCCCAGCCAGCACGTTGATGCTGAAGGCCAGCACCCCGATGTTGAACACGAACGACAACAGCGAATGCGCCACCACGATCTGGCGCACCGCACCGCGCGTCACGTCGACGTCGGACGCGGCAAAGCTCATCCCCGCAGTGAAGGCGAAATAGAGGAAATCGCGGTAGTCCGGTTCCGCCGTGCCCGGAAAGTCGAACCCGCCCGCATCCCTGTCGCTCACCGGATCGGGCATGTAATGCATGTGCGCATAGTGGAGCATGAACACCAGGTTGGTGAAGCACCACGACAGCGCCAAGGTCAGCACCAGCTTGACCAGCGCGTGGCCATCCCCCGCGCGCGCGGCGGGAAGTTCGGCGGAGATCGCGGCCAGCAGCGACAGGCTGACCAGCGCGGTAATCGCCAGCACCCAGCCGCGATTGGCGTCGTTGCGGGCGGCGTGGCGGCGCATTTCCGCCGCGCTGTGATCGCGGCGCAGCGGCAGCAGCGCGGCGATGAACACCAGCGCACCCAGATCGAAGCCGGTCACCAGCGCATCGGCCAGCGGCGCGGCGCTGAAGGCATGCCAGCCCAGCGCGGCGAGGATCGTTACCGCAGCAAACAGGACGAAACGGGGCGGCGCCATCCGCGCCACGGCATCGAGGCCGCCCCGCTGGCTCATTTCGCCTTCTTCGCAGGCGCCGGGGCGCGCAGCGGCAGCAGCAGGCGATCGAGGCCCGTCGGCGTGGTGCCGGGGGCGGCACGCTCCACCCAGGGCCAGCGCAGGCCGCCGCCATAGTCCACCTTCACCGTCTGGAAGCGGTCGCCGCGCTGGACCAGCAGGTCGATCCCGCCGCCCGCCTTGGCCGCCGTGATCGCCTTCTTGAGGCCGTCCGCGTCATAGGCGGTGCCGCCCACCGCCACGATCTTCGCCCCCGTGACGATCCCGGCGTTGAAGGCCGGGCTGTCCCACTGCACGGCGGTGACCTTGCCGTCCTTGTCGAGGGTGGTGCCCAGCGAATAGGTCAGCGACAGGATCTTGGCATCGGCCATGCGCGCCTTGTCATAGGGGTTGGGCTCCTCCTTCCAGACCAGCCGGTAGCCGCCCGCCTCGATTCCCTTCACCGGCGCGGGCTGGCCGGGCTGGTTGAAGCGCTCGTTGAGGAAGCCCTCCCAGTCGCGCGGGACCACGGTATTGAGCGCCGCCGCCACGTCCTTGAGTTCGAAGGTCAGCTGCCCCCAATCGCCATCTCGCATCCCGAAGAAAGCCTTGGCGAAATCGTCGATGCTCTTCCTCCCGCCGCTTTCCCTGCGGATGATCTGGTCGATCTCCAGCCACACCAGCGCGCCTTCGGTGTAATAGTCCTCGCTGCGGGCGAGCGAGGCATAGGGCTTGGCCTTGCGCGCACCGAACACTGGATCGAAGCCGGTGTCCTCGACCGAACGCCAGCGGCGACCGGGCTGCTCCGAGAAATTGCCGGCGTAATTGGCCAGCATCCCCAGCACCATGTCCTTGCCCTGCAGCCCCGATCGCGCGGCCAGCACCAGCCCCCAGAACTGGTCCTGCCCTTCATAGGCCCAGAGCAGGTCGCCCTGCATCGGCTGGCGATAGTCCGGCGTCCACAGCCGCGCCGGGCGGCGGAACTTGCCGGACCACGAATGGCTGTATTCGTGGGGCAGCAGGTTGCGGTCCCATTCGTTCTTGTCCCATTCGGTAAAGGCGTCGGGCTCCAGCTGGTTCTCGCTGGAACGGTGGTGCTCCAGCCCGATCCCGCCCATGCGGCTGGTCAGCGCCAGCAGGAACTCGTAGTGGTCGAAGTGGTTCGCGCCAAACGCCAGCCGCGCCTCGGTAACGAGGTTGCGGTGCAGTTCGATCTGCTCGGGCTTGGCCTCAAGCTGCTCGGGCTTGTCGGCGACCACGTTGAGCGTGACCTTCTGGCCCAGATCCCACTTGCGGAAATACTTGCCCGCGAAGATCGGCGAATCGACCAGCACTTCGTAATTCGTCTCTGCCCAGGTCCAGCGGTTGCCCGACTTGCTGACCCCATCCAGCGCGGTCGCGGCCGTCCAGCCATCGGGCAGGGTGACAGTGGGTTTCACCTTGATCTGCCGCACGTAATGCCCGGCGGGGTAGAGGCTCATCTTCTCCCACTGCAGGTTCAGCATTTCCTGGGTCATGGTGATCCGCCCCTCGCTCGATTGCAGCGGCGAGGTGTGGAGGAAGCGCGCAGTGACCTGGGTGGCCCCCTTGGGCAGGGTGACGTGAAAGGCGTTCATTTCCACCCGGTCGCGCTTCCAGTTCAGCTTCTGGCCGTTCGCCTCGAAACTGATGTCGACCAGTTCGGCCAGCGGCCCGCGCGGGCCGTGGTTGCCGGGCAGCCACTGCGGGAACAGCAGGATCAGCTTGTCGGTGCCAGGCGCGACCGGCACGGTCTGGACCACGCGGTAGACCCCGCGCTGGACGTCGCTGGCGTCGATATCGAGGCCAAGCGTGCCACCCGGATAGGGCACGTCGGCGGCATCGGGCACCTCGCGCGACAGCGGCACGGCCAGCGGCGCGGACAGCTGGGTCTGGGCGTGGACGGGAAGGGCGGCAAGCGGCAGCGCGATCAGGCTCGCGGCGCCGAGGATCAGGGTCTTGGTTCTGCTCATGCCCGCTTCATGCCGTCCCCTCCCCGCCCCTGCAATCCCGGCGCCGGGCTTTTCGACGAAGGACAAACCGGCTAGGGGCCGCAACCATGAGCACACCGCAGGCCATCAGGGGCACCCAGGACATCTTCGGCGCAGAGGCCGAGGCTTTCGCGCACGTCGTCGAAACCTTCGAACGGGTGCGCAAGCTCTACCGCTTCCGCCGGATCGAGATGCCGGTGTTCGAAAAGACCGAGGTGTTCAGCCGGAGCATCGGCGAGACCACCGACGTCGTTTCCAAGGAAATGTACAGCTTCGAGGATCGCGGCGGCGAATCGCTGACCCTGCGTCCCGAATTCACCGCCGGGATCGCCCGCGCCTTCCTGACGAACGGCTGGCAGCAGCACGCCCCGCTGAAGGTCGCGACCCACGGCCCGCTGTTCCGTTACGAGCGCCCGCAAAAGGGCCGCTACCGCCAGTTCCACCAGTTGGACGCCGAAATCCTCGGCTCGGCCGAACCGCAGGCCGACGTCGAGCTGCTGGTGATGGCCGACCAGCTGCTTCAGGAACTGGGCATTGCGGACGGGGTGACCCTGCAGCTCAACACGCTGGGCGACGGCGCCAGCCGCGAGGCCTGGCGCGCCGCGCTGGTCGAATACTTCCGCGCCCACAAGGCCGACCTGTCGGAAGATTCGCAGGACCGGCTGGAGCGCAATCCGCTGCGCATCCTCGATTCCAAGGACCCGCGCGACAAGGGCTTCACCGCCGCCGCGCCGAAGATCGACGATTATCTTTCGGCCGAAGCGCAGGATTTCTTCGCGGCGGTGACCGGCGGCCTCGACGCGGCCGGCGTCAGCTGGACCCGCGCCCCGGCGCTGGTGCGCGGGCTGGACTATTACCGCCACACCGCCTTCGAATTCGTAACTGACCGGCTCGGCGCGCAGGGCACGGTGCTGGGCGGCGGGCGCTATGACGGCCTGCTGGAAAGCCTCGGCGGCCCGCACACCCCCGCGGTCGGCTGGGCGGCGGGGATCGAGCGGCTGGCGATGCTGGTTAGAGAATCGGGCAGATTTGAAACCGAGCCTGTTGTCGACGTCGCAGTCGTCAGTGGCGATGAAAGCACAGCATCAATTGCACGACTGTTGACTTTTGCCCTGCGAAGGAACGCAACGACTCATCCCGCTAGATCGTTACGAAACATCGAAACATTTACCGGGCGAAACCGAAATAAAGTTTTTCAGAAGGCGCAGAAGCAATCATCTTTGATAATGTTGGTCGAAGAAACCGACGACGAATGCCTCGCCAAAATTCGTTTTTGGGTTGGGAAATTTGCTGTCCCTGGATGGAAATTTTCTGATGTAGTCAGTTCGTTGAGGTTGAGTGGATTTGATTTACTCGTAGAGCCGTATGGACAACCGGTATCTGCCAATGATCCAGCCCTGAGAACAGATATAAAATACGACCTGGTTCGTTATTAGATAGTTTCAAACTAGTTCTAAAATTTTTCTTATGTGTCACCCTGAACTTGTTTCAGGGTCCATCCCTCCCCACAGGCCTCGGCCCGCGGTTGCACAATGGATGCTGAAACAAGTTCAGCATGACGAAATTGGTGGGGCGGCCTAACCCTTCCCCGTCACCCCGGGCTTGACCCGGGGTCCCGCTTCCCTTCCCGCAGCGGTTCGATAAGAAGCGCGGAACGACGAAACGAGTTGATCCGAAATGTCCGTCTCCGACGCCCGCCTTGCCCAGCTTGCCGCCCGCTTCGCCGAGCTTGAGGCGCGGCTCGCCTCGGGCACGCTGGAGGGCAAGGACTTCGTCGCCGCCAGCCGCGACTTTGCCGAGCTGGAACCGGTTGCCCGCGCTGCCGAGCAAGTCGCCGCGATGCGCGCCGAACTGGCCGAACTCACCGCCATCGCCGACCCCGATCCCGATATGCGCGCGCTCGCCGAAGAGGAAGTGCAGCGCCTGAAGGTGGATCTGCCCGAGGCGGAGCAGCGCCTCGCCGTGGCCATGCTGCCGCGCGACGCGGCGGACAGCCGCCCGGCGATGCTGGAAATCCGCGCCGGCACCGGGGGCGACGAGGCCGCGCTGTTCGCCGCCGACCTGCTGCGGATGTACGAGCGCTTCGCCGCCGAGCAGGGCTGGCGCTTCGAGATCGTCAGCGCCAACGCCAGCGACATCGGCGGCTTCAAGGAAGTGGTCGCCAACGTCACCGGATCAGGCGTCTTCGCCAGGCTGAAGTTCGAAAGCGGGGTTCACCGCGTCCAGCGCGTTCCCGTCACCGAAAGCGGCGGACGTATTCACACCAGCGCTGCCACGGTCGCAGTGCTGCCGGAACCCGACGAGGTCGACGTCGCGATCGAGGACAAGGACCTCAAGATCGACATCTACCGCGCGAGCGGCGCGGGCGGGCAGCACGTCAACACCACCGATTCGGCGGTGCGGATCACCCACCTGCCCACCGGCCTGGTCGTGATCTGCCAGGACGAGCGCAGCCAGCACAAGAACAAGGCCAAGGCGATGCAGGTGCTGCGCGCGCGCCTCTATGAAAAGATGCGCGACGAGGCGCAGGGCGCCGAGGCCGAAGCGCGAAAGGCGATGGTCGGATCGGGCGACCGCAGCGAACGCATCCGCACTTACAACTTCCCGCAAGGGCGCGTCACCGATCACCGCATCAACCTGACGCTGCACCGCCTGCCGGAAATCCTCGAGGGCACGGGGCTTGGCGAACTGGTCGATGCCCTCATTGCCGAGGATCAGGCCAAGCGGCTGGCGGCGATGGATTCGTGAGCATCCCCCTCAACGAGGCCCGCACCGTTGCCGAAGCGCTGCGCGCCGCCACCGAAGTGCTGGGGCCGCGCACCGACGGCGCGCGCTTCGATGCCGAAGTGCTGATGGCCCATGCGCTGGGCGCGAGCCGCTCGGAGCTGTTCCTCAAGCGCATGGGCGATCCCGTGCCGCCGGCCTTCGCCGCGCTGATCGAGCGCCGCGCGCTCCACGAGCCGGTCGCCTACATCACCGGGCACCAGAACTTCTTCGGGCTCGATTTCGCGGTCAGCCCCGCCGTGCTGATCCCGCGCTACGACAGCGAAGTGCTGATCGAGGCCGCGCTCGCCGCCGCACGGCAGGCGCGCCGGGTGCTCGATTGCGGCACCGGCTCGGGCGCGCTGCTGCTGACCGTGCTCGACCACTTGCCCGAGGCCGAAGGCGTGGGGATCGACCGCTCCCCCGCCGCGCTGGAAGTAGCGCGGGGCAATGCCGAACGGCTGGGGCTGGCAAGCCGCGCGCGGCTGATCGCGGCGGACTGGGACGCACCGGGCTGGACGGCAGAACTTGGCGGGCCGTTCGACCTCATTCTTGCTAATCCGCCCTATGTCGAGGCGGAGGCGGAGCTTGAACCCTCGGTGCGGGAACACGAACCGGCGGGCGCGCTGTTCGCCGGGCCGGAGGGGCTCGATGCCTACCGCGTGCTGATCCCGCAGCTGCCCGCGCTGCTCGCGCCCGGCGGCACGGTGCTGGTCGAGATCGGCTATCTCCAGGCTGCGGCAGTCGGAGAAATCGCGCGCCTTGCAGGGTTTGCGAGCCGTTTGCACGAAGACCTTGGCGGGCGTGCGCGCGCGCTCGAACTCAAGATTCCGCTTGGCAAGGCCGAATCCAGCGCCTAAGCCGGGATCAAGCCAGCGCAGGCACGCGAAGCCCGCGTCCCGCCGGCCCAATCCAACATTTGCGGTTCGCGTGGCACCAACGGCCACGCACCTTGCAGATGTCGGGACTGCGAAGCGCATGTCGCCTTCGCGGCGACGGGTCATGCGGCCCGAGCAGCCGGAACATCGGCTGGGCCGCCGAAACAGGGATGTCGTACCCTTGAACAACAATCGCGGAAACAACAATCGCCGGCGTGGCCGGGGCAATCGTCAGCAGGGTGGCGGCGGTGGCCAGCAGCTTAACCGGATCGACAGCCGGGCGCGCGGCAATGCCCCGCAGCTGCTGGAAAAGTACCGCAAGCTGGCCCAGGACGCGCACCTCAACGGCGACCGCGTCCAGGCCGAATACTACCTGCAGTTCGCGGACCATTACTTCCGCGTCATCGCCGACACGCGCCTGCGCCAGGAAGAGCAGCGCCGCCCGCGTGACGAGCGCTGGGAAGGTGGCGAGGAAAGCGACGACAGCGGCGAATTCTCGGTCGAGAGCGATTTCCCGAGCTTCGAGCAGCCCTCGTTCCAGCGCCGCGAGCGCGACGATCGTCCCCGTTCGCGCCCGGCGCGCGATGACGCCCAGGACGAGGATGCCTCGGGCGACGAGGATACCCGCGGCAACGAGGCCGCCGCTGCCGAAGACGAATCGGCCGAGCCCAACCCCTACGAGCCGCCGCAGAACCCCTTCGTCCGCGAAAGCCGCGGAACGCGCGGGCTGAAGCCGCGCCGCGAAGATCGCCGCCCGCGCCGCGACGACCGTGACGAACGCGACGGGGGCGATGCCCCCGCGACCGACGAGGCCCCTGCCGGGCTCGATCCCTCCTCGCTGCCGCCCGCGATTTCCGCCGGACGCAGCGACGCCGCCCCGGCCAGCGACGAAGGCGAGGCTCCGGCCAAGCCCAAGCGCGGCCGCCCGCGCCGCAAGCCGCTGGCTGACGATGCCGGGGAACCCGCCGAGGCGGTGAACTGAGCCGGACTTGGACCGGCTGCTCGACAGGCTGAGCCGCTCCCCGCGCCTGCTTGCGCCATTGCTGGGCGCGGCTGTGGCCTGCGGATTCCAGCCGCTTGGCCTGTGGCCGCTGGCCCTGCTGGCGCTGGCCCTGCTGATCGAACTGATCGCCCGCGCCCCCACCGCGCGCCGCGCCGCGCTGATCGGCTGGCTGTTCGGGCTGGGCCACTTCACCCTTGGCAACAACTGGATCGCCACCGCCTTCACCTATCAGGCAGCGATGCCGGCCTGGCTGGGCTGGGTTGCGGTGGTCGGGCTGGCCATGTTCCTGGCGATCTATCCCGCGCTCGCCGCGCTGGGGTCGTGGCTGATCGGACGCCATAACTATGGCGCACTGGTGCTGGCCACGGCGGGTAGCTGGATCGTCAGCGAATGGCTGAGAAGCTGGGTCTTCACCGGCTTCGCCTGGAACCCGCTGGCGGCAATTGCCGTGGGGCCGTTCGACCATGCGGGCCTAGCGGGCCTTGCTCCGTGGCTTGGCACCTATGCTCTGTCCGGGCTGGTTGTCGTGCTCGCCGGGGCCTGGCTGGTCGCGGCGAAGCGCGGGCTCCCCGACTGGCGCGGCGCGGCGCTGGTGCTGGGGCCGGCGCTGCTGTTCCTCTCGCCGCTGCGGACCGCCGCGCCGACCGAGCACGACCCCCGCTCGCTGGCGATCACCCTGGTCCAGCCGGGGATCGACCAGACGGTGCTCAACGACCCCACGATGTTCGAGACCAGTTTCGGCAAGCTCGCCTCGCTCTCCGCGCCGCGTGAGCCCGGTCGCAGGCGGCTGCTGCTGTGGCCCGAATCCGGGGTGCCGGACTACCTGCGCGAGGGCTATCCCGAGCGCTATGACCTCGACAACTACGGCGCCGATCCGGTGCTGGCGCGGCGGCGGCTGGGCAAGGTCGCGGGCGCGAACGGCATGCTGCTGAGCGGGACCACCGACCTCGAGATCGGCAAGGTCGATGGCCGCGAGCGCGCGGTCGGCGCGCGCAATTCGGTCACCGCGCTGGATGAAACCGGCGCGATCCGGGGCAGCTATGCCAAGGCCCACCTTGTCCCCGGCGGCGAATACCTGCCGCTGCGGACCCTGCTCACCCCGCTCGGCCTCGCGCGGCTGGTGCCGGGCGACATCGACTTCTGGCCAGGACCGGGCCCGCGCACGATCGACCTTGGCGCATGGGGCCGCGCGGGCGTGCAGGTCTGCTACGAGATCATCTTCTCAGGCCAGGTGGTCGACCGGGCGAACCGTCCGCAGTTCCTGTTCAACCCGTCGAACGACGGCTGGTTCGGCGCATGGGGCCCGCCCCAGCACCTCGCCCAGGCGCGGCTGCGCGCAATCGAGGAAGGGCTGCCGGTGCTGCGCGCCACCACCACCGGGATCAGCGCGGTGATCGACGCGCGGGGCCGGGTACTGGATCACCTGCCCCAGCAGCAGGCGGGGCGCATCGACATGGCCCTGCCCGATCCCCTGCCGCCGACCCTGTTCGCGCGCCTGGGCAACGGACTTGCGCTTGGCTGGGCCGCAGTTCTTCTTGTCCTGTCGGCGGTTGCCAGCCGTCGCCGGCGCGGCTAGACAACCGATATAAAGTTTTCCTTATATCGAATTTTCAGCACAGGATCCGCGATGCGCAGCACCTATCTGTTCACTTCCGAGAGCGTTTCCGAAGGCCATCCCGACAAGGTTGCGGACCAGATCTCGGATACGATCGTCGACCTGTTCCTGTCCAAGGACCCGGAAGCGCGGATCGCCTGCGAAACGCTGTGCACCACCCAGCTGGTCGTGCTGGCGGGCGAAATCCGCTGCAAGGGCGTGTTCGAGGGCGGCGCTTGGGCACCCGGCGCCAAGGAAGAGATCGAGCGTGTCGTCCGCCAGACGGTGAAGGACATCGGCTACGAACAGGACGGCTTCCACTGGGAGAAGTTCGAATTCATCAACCGCCTCCACGGACAGTCCGCGCACATCGCGCAGGGCGTCGATGCGGGTCACAACAAGGATGAAGGCGCGGGCGACCAGGGCATCATGTTCGGCTATGCCACCGACGAGACGCCCGACCTGATGCCGGCGACGCTCTATTACAGCCACAAGATCCTGCAGCGGATGGCCGCCGACCGCCATTCGGGCGCCGCGCCGTTCCTGGAACCCGACGCCAAGAGCCAGGTGACCCTGCGCTACGAAGGCAGCCTGCCGGTTGCCGCAACCGCCGTGGTCGTCTCCACCCAGCACGCGCCGGGCTATGACGCGGGCGAGAAGGAAGCCGAGCTGCACGCCTATGTGAAGCGCGTCGTCGCCGACGTGATCCCGCCGGTGCTGCTGCGCGAGACCGAATACCACATCAACCCGACCGGCAGCTTCGAAATCGGCGGGCCGGACGGCGACGCGGGGCTGACGGGCCGCAAGATCATCGTCGACACCTATGGCGGCGCGGCTCCGCACGGCGGCGGCGCATTTTCGGGCAAGGACCCGACCAAGGTCGACCGTTCGGCAGCCTATATCAGCCGCTACCTCGCCAAGAACATCGTCGCGGCGGGCCTGGCCACGCGCTGCACGATCCAGCTGGCCTATGCCATCGGCGTGTCGAAGCCGCTGTCGCTGTACGTCGACACGCATGAGACCGGCACGGTCGGCGACGACAGGATCGAAGCCGCGATCCTCGCCCTGCCCAAGCTCGGCGGCCTGACCCCGCGCTCGATCCGCACCCACCTTGGCCTCAACAAGCCGATCTATCGCCCGTCGGCCGCCTATGGCCACTTCGGCCGCAAGGCCGAAGGCGATCTGTTCCCGTGGGAACGGCTGGACCTGGTCGAAGATCTCAAGGCCGTGCTGGGGCAGTAAGCCGCGCACGTCATCCAGGCAATTGGCGTCATCCCGGGCTTGACCCGGGATCGCTCGCAATTGCGAAGCTGTGAGGCCGAAAGCCAGCGCCCAGCGGCCACCGGTCCCGGGTCAAGCCCGGGACGACGCTATGGAGCGCAGGACGACATTAGCGGCGGAAGTCGGCGGTGATCACCCCGGCGGCGGCGAGTTCGGACTCGTGGCTTTCCTCCCGCCAGCTCTCGGCGAGCGCCTCTGCCTCCCATTGCTGCATCGCCGGATGGGCGAGCACGTGGTCCACCCACGCCTGCCCCCGGCCCACGTCCAGCCCATAGGTGCGTACGCGGAAAGCGACCGGGGCGTAGAAGGCATCGGCGGCGCTGAACTCTGCGCCTGCCAGCCACGGCCCGCCGAACCGGTCCAGCCCGCCTTCGAAGATTTCGCGCACCCGCGTCACATTGCGGCGCAGGCCCTCGCTCATCGGCTTCGGCGTTACCCGCACGCCGACGTTCATGGTGCAATCGTTGCGCAGGTGGCCGAAGCCGCCGTGCATTTCGGCCACCGCCCCCTGCGCAAAGACCCGCGCCTCCTCGTCCGCCGGCCAGATGCCTGCGTGGCGCTCCGCAAGGTAGAGCGTGATCCCCAGCGAATCCGGCACCTTGCGCGCGCCATCGATCAGCAATGGCACCTGCCCCGTGGGCGAGAACCTGCGGAAGTCCTCGTAATTGTCGGGCTTGGTGAAGGGCTCCAGCCGGTCTTCGAATGGAATGCCCAGCGCCTTCATCAGCAGCCAGGGGCGCAGGCTCCAGCTCGAATAGTTCCGGTTGGCGGTGATCAGGGTGTAGGTCATGCCGCCAAGCCTAACCCTCCGCCGCGCGCGGTCAATGGCAGTAGACCCCCGCATCCTCGTGCGGCCAGCGCTCCAGCCGGGGCGCGGCGGGATCGAGGAACACGCTCGGCAGCTTGCCCAGCATCAGCACCTTGTGGATGCACCAGTCGGCGGCGCGCTCGTTCCAGCGCGCCGGGGCGCGGCCATTGCGTTCCAGCCAGCGGCGATAGGGCAGGAAATGTTCGGGCTCGTCCTTGTGGACGATGCGGAAGATCCGCAGCATCACCGGATCGGCGCGGACGATGGGGCTGTTCAGCAGGATTTCCACCTGTTTTAGGCCCCGTTCCTCGGTCAGCATGATCACCCGGCAAAGCTGCTCGAAGGCGGCGGGATCGGCGACGACCTCTGCCGTGTCGAGCTCTTCGATGGTGCAGCGGAAGATCCACTGGATGAACCGGTCGATGTGCCCCGCCCCGGAATCCATCCGCAGCGGCATGCGGCCCTGCAGTTCGAACCAGCGGCGGAACATGTGGTAGTGCTTGTATTCGTCGGCGCGGTGGCGGGTAACCTCGGCGATGAAGTCCGCATCGTCCGGGCAGCGCGCCCGCACCGCTTCAAGCACCCGGTCGAGCGAGGTGTAGCCGCGGTGCTCGTTGTAGATATAGACCGATGCCAGCACATCGAGATAGCGTTCGCGAAATGCTGACATCGGCATAACAGCTACTCCAGCATCGAGGTGAGCCCCATCACTGCCTCGGCGAACTCCTCGCGGAAGTCCTGCACCACCTGGCGGCACGAACGCTCTGCCTCGACCAGCCCCACGCCCTGCCCGACGAAGTAGGAAACGAGATCGCGGGCCTGTTCGTTCCCGTTGACCACGGCCTTTTCGATATGGGCGAAGCTGGGTTCGCTGACCATGCCCATCAGCGGCATCGGCAGGGTGCCGGGGCCCTTGGGATCGTCCCACGCCTCGTGCCAGGCGGTTTTCAGCTGGCGCGCGGGCTTGCCGGTGCGGGCCTTGGAGCGGACGGTATCGCGGCTGCGCGCGTCGATCATCTTCTGGCGGAAGGCAGGACTGGTTTCCGCCTCGGGGGTCGAGAGCCAGACCGATCCGCACCACGCGCCCTGCGCGCCGGCGGCCATCATCGCCGCCATCTGCCCGCCGGTCATGATCCCGCCCGCGGCAAGCACCGGGATGTCCTTGCCCGCTCCCTTCAGCGCGCGGACCACTTCGGGGACCAGCACCAGGGTCGATACCTCTCCGCAGTGGCCGCCTGCCTCGCCGCCCTGGGCGACGATGATGTCGACCCCGGCGGCGGCCTGGCGCAGCGCGTGTTCCTTGGCCCCGACCAGCGCCGCGACGGGAATGCCGCGCCTCTTGCCCTCGGCGATCATCTCCGGCGGGGCGATGCCCAGCGCGTTGGCGATCAGCCGGATCGGGTGGCGGAAGGCGACTTCCATCAGCTTCTGCCCGTTTTCGGGCGTAATCCCCGCACCCTCACGGATGCGCAGCGATTCGCTTTCTGGGACCGAGACGCCGTAGCGCGACAGGATATCGGCGGTGAAAGCCTTGTGCTCGGGCGAGATCGCCGCCGCGCGCTCGGCATTGCTGGTGAAGGCGGTGACGCGCGGGTCGACCGTTTCGGGCACCAGCACGTCGACGCCATAGGGCTTGCCGTCGATGTGGGCGTCGATCCAGGCGAGCTCCTGCTCGAACTGCTCGGGCGTATAGGCCGCCGCCCCGAACACGCCGAAGCCCCCGGCCTTGCTGACTGCCACCACCACGTCGCGGCAGTGGGTGAAGGCGAACAGCGGAAATTCGGCGCCGGTCATCCGGCAAAGCGCATTGTCCATGAATACTCTCCCTTGTCGGGAGATCATGGCGCGGGCGAAAGGTTGCGGCAAGGGACCTTTCGCCCGCCTGTCACTCACGTCAGGTAGTGGGCCGTGGTCTTGGCCGCGACTTCATCCGCGCTCACCCCAGGGGCCAGTTCCAGCAGGCGGAACGGCGAGGCGTGATCGTCGCGGCGGAACATGGCGAGGTCGGTGATCAGCATGTCGACCACGTTGCGGCCCGTCAGCGGCAGGGTGCATTCGGGGATGAACTTGGGGCTGCCGTCCTTGGCGCAGTGTTCCATCACGACGATGATCTTCTTGACCCCGGCGACGAGGTCCATCGCCCCGCCCATGCCCTTGATCATCTTGCCGGGCACCATCCAGTTGGCGATGTCGCCCGTTTCGGACACTTCCATCCCGCCCAGCACGGTCAGGTCGATCTTGCCGCCGCGGATCATGGCGAAGCTGGTCGCGCTGTCGAAATAGGCGGAGTGCGGCAGTTCGCTGATCGTCTGCTTGCCGGCGTTGATCAGGTCCGGGTCTTCCTCGCCGGCATAGGGAAACGGGCCGATGCCGAGCATGCCGTTCTCGCTCTGCAGGGTCACGGTCATGCCGGCCGGCACGTGGTTCGCCACCAGCGTCGGGATGCCGATGCCCAGGTTGACGTAGAACCCGTCCTGCAGTTCCTGCGCGGCGCGGGCGGCCATTTCATCGCGGGTCCAGCCCATCATGCAGTCTCCCGTTCGCGGACAGTGCGGAATTCGATTTTCTTGTCATAGGGCGCGCCCATGACCAGCCGCTGGACATAGACGCCCGGCAGATGGATCGCATCGGGATCAAGGCTACCGGCCTCGACGATTTCCTCCACCTCGACCACGCAAACCTTGCCGCAGGTCGCCGCGGGAACGTTGAAATTGCGCGCGGTCTTGCGGAACACGACGTTGCCGGTGGTGTCCGCCTTCCACGCCTTGACGAGAGAAAGGTCGGCGAAGATGCCCTGTTCGAGGATGTACTCCTCGCCATTGAATACCTTCACTTCCTTGCCTTCGGCCACCAGCGTGCCGACGCCGGTCTTGGTGTAGAAGCCCGGAATGCCCGCACCGCCCGCGCGCATCCGTTCGGCCAGCGTGCCCTGCGGGCAGAATTCGACCTCGAGCTCGCCGGACAGGTACTGGCGTTCGAACTCCTTGTTCTCGCCGACGTAGCTGGAGATCATCTTCTTCACCTGCCGCGTGCGCAGCAGCTTGCCGATGCCTTCGTTGTCGATGCCCGCGTTGTTGCTGGCGAAGGTCAGGTCCTTCACGCCGGAATCGCGCACCGCATCGAGCAGGCGTTCGGGAATGCCGCACAGGCCGAAGCCGCCGCAGGCGATGAGCAGGCCGTCGCGCAGCAGCCCGTCAAGGGCGGCGGCGGCATCGGGATAGATCTTGCTGGCCATGGGTCCTCCAACTGGTCGCGGCGGAGTCTAGCGGCGAAGTTCAATCCGGACTAACGATTGTTTGTTTACCTGAATGATAAGAGACAGTGATGCGTAAGCTCGCCATCTACCACCTTGAAACCCTGCTGTGGATTGCCCGGCTGGGCACGTTCCGCGCGGCGGCGGAGCGGCTGGGCACCACCCAGCCCGCGATTTCCGCCCGGGTGCGCGAGATCGAGCAGCAGCTGGGGATCGCCCTGTTCCGGCGCGAGGGACGCGGCGTGGTCCTTACCGCGCGGGGCCGCCAGCTGGTGCAGGACTGTGAGCCGCTGCTGGCCGGGTTCGAGCGGGCGCTGCTGGAAGCTGGCGATCTTGCCGGGGCGCGCGGCGTTGTCCGGCTGGGTGCTGGCGAGATCGCGGCGGCGAGCTGCCTGCCGGGTTTCGTGGCCGAGGTCAGCCGCGACCTGCCGGGGGTAACGCTGGAGATCGACCTCGACCTCACTGCGCGGATGCTCCAGCACCTGCTGGCGGGAACGCGTGACCTGGTGTTCCTTGCGGGGCCGGTCGCCAGCCCCGGCGTGCTGACCGCCCCGATCGGCGAGGTGTCGCTGGTCTGGCTGGCAAGTCCCGCCACGGTGGCGGCGGGAGGGTTCGCGGCGCCGCTTCCCGTCTGGTCGGTCGGCGCCCATTCACCGATCCATCAGGTGCTGCTGGCCGAACTAGCCACAGGCCTGCCGCACCGCTCGATCAATGTGTGCAACAATGTCCAGACGATGATCGGCATCGTCGCGGGCGGCGCGGGCGCGGCGCTGTTTCCCGAAACCATGGCGCGCGGGGCGCTTGACGCGGGCCTGCTGGCCGAGGTTCACCCCCGCCCGGCCCGCACCATCGCCTTCGAGGCAGCGATTCGCGGGCAGGAGCAGGACCCGCTGATCCTGGAACTGTTCCGCCGGGCCGCGACACTCAGGATCGATGGGTCGGGCTAGCAGCACTGACCTCACCGACCGGAAATCGTCACCCTGAACTCGTTTCAGGGTCCATCGGGCCTCACGCGCTGTCGGTGCCGAAGCGGGTCAACCGTGCGGTTTCGCCTCGAATTGTGCGCAGGTCTTCGCGGCCCGATGGATGCTGAAACAAGTTCAGCATGACGGAAGAGAACGGAAGCTTAGCTTAGCTAAGCGGTATCACCCCGCCACCAGTTCCAGTCCCAGCACCGCCGAAAGATCCGCCAGCGCCTGCTCCCCGCTGGTCACCTTGATCGCGTGCATCCCCAGTTGCGCCGCCGGCTTGCAGTTGATGCCAAGGTCATCGAGGTAGACGCAGTCCGCGGGTTCCAGTCCCAGCTTCTCGCACATCATCAGGTAGATGCGCGGATCGGGCTTGCGCACGCCGGCCTTGGAGCTTTCGATGGTGTGTTCGAACCGGGCGAAGACCTGTTCGTAGGCATCGGCCTTGTCACCGCTACGGGCCATGCCGGCGCCGTGGCCGGTCGGCACGTTGTTGGTGATGCAGCCCAGGCGATAACCTTCGGCCTTCAGCCGGTCGAGCGCGGTGACCATCGCCGGGCGGATCGAACCTGACAGCACCGCCAGCACATCGCGCCCGGCCAGCGAATGGCCCAGCTCCTCCGCCTCCATCTCGAAGCGCACGTCAAAGCTGCGCGCGTCGATCTCGGCGCGTTCGAACAGGGCCCAGGCGTTGGTGTCGGGGTTGGTGGCGTTGACCCGGCGGATGAAATCCTGCGGCAGCCCGCGCTCTTCCTCCAGCCGGTTGAACGCCTCGAACGGCGAGGCGGTGATGACACCGCCGAAATCGAAGATCACGGCGGAAAAACGGCGCGTCATGTCGTGCTCCTGCTGCCCAGTGGACCTCCCGTGGCGCATCGCCGCCTTCGCTGCAAGAGTGAGGGCAGTTGACGCAGGTCATGGATGGGGTTCCTATGCAGCCGTATCAGCCACGGTGAAGGGAGAACACCAGATGCGCTCGATCCTCGTACAGGCAGGCCGCGATGCCGGGATGGCCGCCCGGCTTGATACCGCGATGGACATCGCCCGGGCCACCAGCGGCCACGTCACCCTGCTGATCGACACGCCGATCGACCGGTTCGTCACCACCGATCCCTATGGCGGCACCTATGTCGCGCGCGAGGCGCTGGAAGCCGCATTGGCCGATGACGACGCCCTGGCCGAGGCTTTTGCCGGACGGCTGGCGAACGACGACGTGCCGTTCGACGTGGTCCACTACGAATACCAGCCGGTCGATGCGATGGCCGGGGCCGCGCGGCTGGCCGACGTGGCGATCGTGTCGCGCAATTGCGGCTATGCCGGCGATCTGGCGATTGCCGCGCGCTGCCCGGTGCTGGTCCTGCCCGAAGGCGAGCCGCTCAAGCTCCCGCTTGCTTCAGCCTGCATCGCCTGGGACGGCGGGGACGAGGCCGCCCATGCCCTGCGCGGAGCGGTGCCGCTGCTGCGCGAATGCGGCGCGCTGCACGTGCTGACCGTGAACACCGACAAGGCCGAGGGTTTTCCGCCCACCGACGCGCTGCGCTATCTTTCGCGCCACGGCCTCAAGGCCGAACTGCACGAGCTGGAGCGCGGCGATTCGATCGAGGAAACGCTGGCCGCCGCAGCCACCCGGCTGGGCGCCGGGATGCTGGTGATGGGCGCCTATGGCCACAGCCGGGTCCGGGAACTGCTGTTCGGCGGCGTGACACGCTATTTCCTGGAAGATGCCCGGGGAGTGCCGCTGCTGCTGGCGCACTGAGCGCGCAGCGCCCCATCGCACCTGCACCCGGTAATTGCTGCAACGCACAATCGCACCAAGGGGGAAGCGGGAAATCCGGACTTCCCCTTAGGACATGTCCTGCGTAACCCACGGAAAACAGACACTCTTGCGCCAAAATGAACGAGTGTTGCATATTTTGCAATGATAAATGAAGTTTTCGCACTTGCACAAAAACCGAGTCTGCCCCACTTAGAACCTGCCTTTCAGGCATCCTCTCCCAAAACTTCCAAGGCCCGGTCGGCAACGACCGGGCCCTTTTTTTGGCCTGAACCGGCCCGGCACCTTCGCGCGCCCCTTCTTTGCCCGCCGGGGTTTGCAAATGGCGGGGGCAGTTCCTAATTTTGACCTGACCGGCACACGGGCCGGACGCCAGTCAAGGAACGGACAGCCCATGGCCGATGCAGCAGCGAAGCCCGAAGAGCGCGTGGTGAAGCTTCAGGTCGCCGCCGCCCGGCAGGAAGAAAGCGGCCAGGGCATCGCCCGCCTGCCCCGCACCGCGATGGCGGCGCTGGGGATCACCGAAGGCGACGTGATCGCGATCGAAGGCAAGCGGCCCACCGCCGCGCGCGCCGTGCTGGCCTATGCCGAGGACGAAGGGCTGGAAGTGATCCGGCTCGACGGGCTGCAGCGCGCCAATGCCGATGTCGGCTCGGGCGATCACGTCCAGATCCGCCGCGCCGAAAGCCGCCCGGCCACCCGCGTCGTCTTCGCTCCCGCCCAGCGCGAGATGCGCCTGCAAGGCCCGGGCGAGGCGCTGAAGCGCAATTTTGCGGGCCGGCCGCTGGTCGCGGGCGACCTCGTCGCCACCACCGGGCAGACCCAGGTGCGCGACATGCCGCCGCAGGTCGCCCGGATGCTCAACGCGCCCGCCTTCGCGCTCACCCAGATCCGCCTCACCGTGGTTTCCACCAGCCCCAAGGGCATCGTCCACATCGACGAATCGACCGAGGTCGAGCTGCGCGAGGAATTCGAGGAGGCCCGCGCCGCGCGGGGCGAGGTCAACTATGACGACGTTGGCGGCGTGGGCGACACGATCCGCGAGCTGCGCGAGATGGTCGAACTCCCCCTGCGCTATCCTGAGCTGTTCACCCGGCTCGGCGTCGATCCGCCCAAGGGGGTGCTGCTGCACGGCCCGCCGGGCACCGGCAAGACCCGCCTTGCCCGCGCGGTCGCCAACGAAAGCGATGCGAGCTTCTTCACCATCAACGGCCCGGAAATCATGGGCAGCGCCTATGGGGAAAGCGAGCGCCGCCTGCGCGAAGTGTTCGAGGAGGCCGCCAAGGCCGCGCCCTCGATCGTCTTCATCGACGAGATCGATTCGATCGCGCCCAAGCGCTCGGGCACTCCGGGCGAGGCGGAGAAGCGGCTGGTCGCGCAGCTGCTGACGCTGATGGACGGGCTCAATACCCAGTCCAACATCGTCGTCATAGCCGCGACCAACCGCCCCGACGCGATCGACGAGGCGCTGCGCCGCCCCGGCCGCTTCGACCGCGAGATCGTGATCGGCGTGCCGGACGAAGGCGGCCGGCGCGAGATCCTGGGCATCCACACCCGCGGCATGCCGCTGGCGGACGGGGTCGACCTCGACGAACTGGCCCGCACCACCCACGGCTTCGTCGGCGCGGACCTTGCCGCGCTCAGCCGCGAGGCGGCGATGGACGCGGTGCGGCGGATCATGCCGCAACTCGACCTCGAGGCGCAGACCATCCCGCCCGAAGTGCTGGAAAGCCTGACCGTGACGCGCGAGGACTTCGTGAATGCGCTGAAACGCGTCCAGCCTTCCGCCATGCGCGAGGTGATGGTTCAGGTGCCCAACGTCGGCTGGGCCGACATCGGCGGCGCGGACGAGGCGGCGGACAAGCTGAAGGAGGGGATCGAGCTGCCGCTCAAGAACCCCGAGGCGTTCCGCCGGCTCGGCATCCGCCCCGCCAAGGGCTTCCTGCTCTATGGCCCGCCCGGCACCGGCAAGACCCTGCTCGCCAAGGCGGTCGCCAAGGAAAGCGAGGCGAACTTCATCGCGATCAAGAGCTCTGACCTGCTCTCCAAGTGGTACGGCGAGAGCGAACAGCAGATTGCGCGCCTGTTCGCCCGCGCCCGGCAGGTCGCGCCCTGCGTGGTGTTCATCGACGAGATCGACAGCCTGGTCCCCGCGCGCGGCACCAGCGGCAACGAGCCGCAGGTGACGGCGCGGGTCGTCAACACGATTCTCGCGGAGATGGACGGGATGGAGGAGCTGTCCTCGGTGGTGCTGATCGGCGCGACCAACCGTCCCGGGCTGGTCGATCCGGCGCTGCTGCGCCCGGGCCGGCTGGACGAACTGGTCTATGTCGGCACGCCCGACGCCAAGGGCCGCGAGCACATCCTCAAGATCCACACCGCGAAGATGCCGCTGGCGGCGGACGTGGACCTGGGCGCAATCGCGCGCGAGGCCGATCGTTTCACCGGCGCCGACCTGGAGGATGTTACCCGCCGCGCCGGTCTCAACGCGATCCGCCGCACCGATGGCAAGGCCGACAGCGTCAATGCCGAGGACTTCCGCGATGCCCTGGCGGATTCGCGCGCGACCGTCTCGGCGGAGATGGAGAGCGAATATCTCAAGATGAAAGGCGAACTGAAGAAGCGCGCCGCCGAGGTGACTGCCCAGCAGATCGGCTTCCTTGCCCCCGGCATGGTGCAATCGACGCGCGACAGGAAGCACGGGTAGGGGTTTGGGCGCCCCTTCCCGCTGCAGGGAGGGGGCGCTGGACTTTCCGACAGCCCCACCTTTTCGTCATTGCGAACGTAGTGAAGCAATCCAGGAGCGGTTTATGCCGCCACTGGATTGCCGCGCCCCTGCGGGGCTCGCAATGACGAAGCTGGTTGAGTGGCCTACTCCTCCCGACCGTTCAACCGATCACACCTGATCGCACAGCGCGCTGGGCATATGCTCGCGCAGCCACTCGATCATCGCCTCGCGCATGGCGGGGCGCAGGCGGCTGAGCGAGGTCGGGCCGGCAGCGCTCATCACCAGCTTGAGCTCGACCGAGCCGACCTGCACTTCGGACACCTGCAAGGCGCCGGTCCGCTGGTCCCAGTCGGGATGGGCGGCCAGCAGCGTGGTGTAGGCTTCGCGGATTTCCTGGATCGCGTGGCCCGGCTTGATCGGCAGGACCACCGATCCGGTGATCCCCCCGCCTAGCCGCGTCCAGTTCTGGAAGCTGGCGTCGAGGAACTTCGAGGTCGGCACGATCAGCCGCCGCTCGTCCGCCGTGCGGATCACGACATAGCTGAGGCGGATGTCCTCCACCCGCCCGCTTTCCCCATCGACCACCACGAAATCGCCGATCCGGATCGGTTCGGTCAGCGCGATCTGGATGCCCGCGATCAGCGACTTGAGCGCTGGCTGGGCCGCCGCGCCCACCGCCAGCGTGGCGACGCCCGCCGAGGCCATCAGCGTGACGCCGATGTTGCGCACCGCCGGGATGCCGAACAGCACGAGCGCGACGGTGACGAACACGATCATGAAGCCCGCCGTTCGCGAGAAGATCGCGATGCGGGTGCGGCGGCTGCGCGCGGCCAGTTCGTCCTCATAGGTCTGGGTGCGCAGTTCCAGCGCGGCGGCAAAGGCCTTGACCAGCGCGAAGGCGACCCAGCCGAACAGCACCGGTTCGATGAAGCGCCCGACCATGCCCCAGCCGCGCGCCAGCAGCGCGTCGCCCTCGCTCGCCAGCGACAGCGCTACCGCCGCCATCGCCCAGCGCAGCGGCTGGGCGAGGCGGGTGATGACCAGATCGTCGGTTTCGGATTGCGAGGCTCGCGCCATCCGCCCCAGCAGCGCGAACACCACCAGATGGAGCAGCAGCGCTGCGCCCACCGCGATCCCCGCGTGGACGGCGGCAAGCGTGACCGCCTCCGAAAAGTCGAGCAATGCCCCAGCGGAGGGCAGCTTCGGCGCCGCCACCATCAGTGCGCCGCGCCCCAGCTTGGCCCGGTGCCGATCTCGACGCCGAGCGGCACGCTGAGCTTCACCGCCGGTTCCGCCGCGCCCGCCATCACGGCGCGGATCACTTCCGAAGCGGCGGCAACGTCGCCCTCGGGCAGTTCGAACACCAGTTCGTCGTGGACCTGCAGCAGCATCCTGACGTGGCCCAGCCCTGCCGCCTGCAGCGCAGGCATCATCCGCGCCATGGCCCGCTTGATGATGTCGGCGCTGGTGCCCTGGATCGGCGCGTTGATCGCGGCGCGCTCGCTGCCCATCCGCTCGTTGGGGTTGCTCGCACTGATCCGGGGGAACCAGGTCTTGCGGCCGAACAGGGTTTCGGAAAAGCCCTGCCCCCGCACGCTTTCCAGCGTGGCGTGGATATAGCGGCGGATGCCGGGGAAGCGCTCGAAATAGCGGTCGATCATCGCCTGCGCCTCGTCGCTCGACACGCCCAGACGCCCGGCCAGGCCCCAGCGGCTGATGCCGTAGAGGATCGCGAAGTTGATCGTCTTGGCCCGCCCGCGCGTGTCGCGGTTGACCTCGCCGAACATCTCCTGCGCGGTGCGGGCGTGAATGTCCTCACCGTGGGCGAAGGCTTCCTTCAGTTCCGGCACGTCGGCCATGTGCGCGGCGAGGCGCAGCTCGATCTGGCTGTAGTCGGCGGCGAGCAGGACGTTGCCCGGCTCCGCAACGAAGGCATCGCGGATCTGGCGGCCCAGTTCGGTGCGGATCGGGATGTTCTGGAGGTTCGGCTCGGTCGAGGATAGCCGCCCGGTCTGCGCGCCGACCAGGCTGTAGCTGGTGTGGACGCGGCCCGTGGCGGGGTTGATCGCCGCCTGCAGCGCCTCGGTATAGGTCGAGCGCAGCTTGGACAGCTGGCGCCATTCGAGCACCTGCGTGGCGATCTCCGCGCCGTCGCCGGCCAGCCGTTCCAGCACCGACTGGTCGGTGGAATACTGCCCGGTCTTGCCCTTCTTGCCGCCCTTGTGGCCCAGCTTGTCGAACAGCACCTCACCCAGCTGCTTGGGGCTGCCGATGGTGAAGGGACCGCCCGCGAGCGCATGAATCTGCGCCTCCAGCCGGGCGATCTCCTCGGCAAAGGTGGCGGAGAGGCCCGCCAGCCGCTCGCGGTCGACCTTGATGCCGTGGCGCTCCATCGCGGCGATGACGGAGACGAGCGGGCGGTCGACCCGCTCGTAGACCCGCGTCGCAGCCTCGGCGGCAAGGCGGGGTTTGAGCACGCGGTGGAGCCGCCAGGTCACTTCCGCGTCTTCGGCGGCATATTCGGTGGCGCGGTCGAGCGGCACTTCGCCGAACGGAATCTGCTTCTTGCCGCTGCCGCAGATGTCCTTGAAGGTCAGCGTGGTGTGGCCAAGGTGGCGCTGGGAAAGCTCGTCCATCCCGTGCCCGCCGCCGATCCCGTCCTCGCTGCGGCCCGCGTCGAGGTCGAAGCTCATCACCATGGTGTCATCGACCGGAGATACCGCGATGCCGTGGCGGGCGAGGATGGTGATGTCGTACTTGGCGTTCTGCCCGACCTTCAGCACCGCATCGCTTTCCAGCAGCGGCTTCAGGAGGGCGAGCGCGCGGGCCTTGTCGACCTGCTGCGGGCGCTCGGCGAACATGTCGGACCCACCGTGGCCGAGCGGCACGTAGCAGGCCTGCCCCGGCCCCAGCGCCAGGCTGATCCCGGCGAGTTCCGCCTTCATCGCATCGAGCGAGCTGGTTTCGGTGTCGAAGGCCACCAGCCGCGCGGCGAAGGCGCGGTCGATCCACTCCTGCAGCGCCGCTTCGGTCTGGACGCAGGTGTAAACACTGCGGTCGATCGGCGGCAGCTCGGGCAGCGGCTGGCGCGCGCCGTCGACCGGCGCGGCGGCGCCGGGTGTCACCACCTTGGCGGGGTGCAGCTGGACCTTGCGCTCCGGACTGCCGCGCCCGTCGCCCAGCCGCCGCAGCAGACTGGTGAAGCCGTGCTCTTCCAGGAAGGCGGCCAGCGGATCAGGCGGAATCGCGCCCAGCTTCAGATCGTCGAGCGCCATCGGCAGCGGGCAGTCTTCCTTCAGCTGCACCAGCACCCGGCTGAGCCGCGCCATGTCGGCATGCTCGATCAGGCTGTCGCGCAGCTTGGACGGCTTCATCGCCGGGGCGGCGGCCAGCGCCGCTTCAAGGCTGCCGTGCTCCTGGATCAGCTTGGTCGCGGTCTTGGGGCCGATCCCGCGGATGCCCGGCACGTTGTCGACCGAATCCCCCATCAGCGCGAGGACATCGCCCACGCGCTCCGGCTCCACCCCGAACTTCTCGATCACCTCGGCCACGTCGATCCGCTGGTTCTTCATCGTGTCGAGCATGTCGATGCAGGCCTCACCCCCATCGGCGTGGGCGCATTTGCCGACCAGCTGCATCAGGTCCTTGTCGGACGAGACAATCGTCACGTCCCAGCCGCGCTGGGTCGCCGCGCGGGCATAGGAGGCGATGATGTCGTCCGCTTCCAGCCCCATTTCCTCGATGCAGGGCAGGCTGAAGGCGCGGGTGGCATCGCGAATCAGCGGGAACTGCGGCTTGAGGTCCTCCGGCGGCGGGGGGCGGTTGGCCTTGTAGGCATCGTAGATGTCGTTGCGGAAACTCTTGCCCGAGGCGTCGAGCACCACCGCCAGGTGGGTCGGCCCGTCGGCCTTGTTGAGATCGTCCGCCAGCTTCCACAGCATGGTGGTATAGCCATAGACCGCGCCGACCGGCGTCCCCTGCGGGTTGGTCAGCGGCGGCAGGCGGTGATAGGCGCGGAAGATATAGGCCGATCCGTCGACCAGATAGAGGTGCTGCTTGGCGTCCATCGGCCATGGCTAGCAGACGCGGGCGCGCAGCGGTAGCCTGCCCGACGCGCACGAATCGCGGCCTGATTGCGATAAAACGTGCTGCTCCTGCGCCAGTCCGGGGCCCGGACCGATGGTCAAAACGAGCGGAAATCCACAAGGTTTTCTCCGCAATGCGACAATCGCTTGCATCGCCAATCGAAGGCGACTAATTGTCATCGCGAAGTCTACCGATAAGGTAGGCTTTCCGTTCGGCTGGATTGCCTTTCGCATTCCCGCCGCGCGTGGTCCACTCGCTGTTCAAGGAATACCATTCATGCGCAAGATCGTTCTCGCTGCTGCTGCTGCCGGCGCCGCTCTCGCCCTCTCGGCCTGCTCGTCGGAAAAGGCTGAAGACGCCGCTGCCACCGCTTCGGAAGCCGCCACTGACGCTGCTGCCACCGCCACCGACGCCGCCACCGACGCCGCTGCTGCCGCCACCGACGCTGCTGCCGCCGCTTCGGGCGCTGCCACCGACGCTGCTGCTGCTGCTTCGGGCGCTGCCGACGCTGCTGCTGCTGCCGCTTCGGACGCTGCCAAGAAGATGTAATCTTCGCCGCACGGCAAAGAATGGGGGCGCGAAGGGCAACCTTTGCGCCCCTTTTCTTTTGTCTGCGGGGGGCGGGCGGGACGGAACTTCGGCCGTCCCTATCACTTCCCACTTCCCACTTCCCACTTGGCCCCCGCCAC
>JAYRMP010000040.1:0-26715 GCA_041912655.1 Novosphingobium sp.
TTCGAGGAAGGCGAGATCGCCCGCCGGGTCGTGGGGCCGCACCGCCAGCTCCGGGCAGAGCGCGCGGGCATCGGCCAGCATGGCGCCGGGCCGCGCGCCAGCCTCGAGCGCGGCGGCGTTCACCGCGGCAAGCCGCGGGCCATGGGCGGTGTCGGTAATCAGGGCCAGCGGGTGGGCGTCCTCTCCCTCGCCCGCGCGCAGCCCTTCAGCCAGCCGCCAGCGGTCGATCGCCAGCTGGCGGCACCAGATCGCCAGGATGCGCCGGGCCAGCGGCGAGGACGTGTCCATCATCGCGCAGGATCCATTCTCCGGGAGGATGCGCCCGGGCGCGGAACAGCTCGGCCCGCCAGGCCGGATGGCCGGGGGCCTGCGGGTTCCAGCGCGCGGGCAACGAAGGCGCGGCGCGGGCCTGCCAGCGCAGCCGCGCCGAGGACAGGCCGGGCTGCCCGCCCAGCCGCACCAGCCACAGGGGTACGCCGTGCTGCTCTGCCATCAGCGAAAGCCGCCGCGTGGCGGTGAAATCGAGCGCGCGCGGATCGCCCGCCATCTCGCCGATTACGAAGGCGAGGTCGCGGCAGCGCAGCCCCTCTTCCAGCGCGAACAGCGCCTCTTCCGGGCTGGCGGCGGCAACGTGGATCAGGCGGTGACGCAGCGTGCGCGGCAGGCCGGGGCGATAGGGCCGCCCACCCAGCCGCAGCGCCTGCGCATCCTGGACCCACAGCCAGGGCCGCTCGTCCGGCACGTCGGCGGCGGGATCGGGCGCGGCGGAGCGCAGCCGGTCGAGCGCGAAGGCCAGCGCCAGGGCGGCGCCGCTGGCCTCTCCCGCAGGGGCGAACACCTCGCCATGCAGGGCCGTGTCCGCCAGCCCGGGGCGCCAGCGTGCGGCTTCCGCGGCGGAAGGCAGGCCGCGCCGCTGCGGCAAGGCCGGACGGCGCGCGAAGGCGGAAAGAGGGGTTGGGACAGTCATCGTAATCGCTCGCTATGTTCTATTTATGTTCTCATGCGGAACGATTCGCAATTGTCCTTTTGATCCGGGCAAAAGAAAGGGGCCGCGTCCGGCGGACGCAGCCCCTTTCCCTCGGTGAACCGGATGGATCAGTCGTTGATGTCGATCCCGCCGGGCAGCGGGGGCACCGGCTGCGGCGGAATGTCGGTATCGTCCTCGTGAACGTCGACGATCCCGCGTCCGACATGACTGCGGCTGCGGCTGTAGGTGTAATAGACCACCAGCCCGATCGCCGCCCAGCCGACGAACAGCAGCTTGGTGTAACCCGACAGGCTCCAGAACAGGTAGACACAGCCCACCGCCGCCAGCGGGGCGACCAGCATCACCGCCGGGGTGCGGAACGGACGCGCCCGGCCCGGATCGCGCTTGCGCAGGATCAGCACCGCGATGGCAACCATGGCAAAGGCGAACAGTGTGCCGGAGTTGGAGATGTCGGCCAGTGCGCCCACCGGGAACAGCGCGGCGAAGATCGCCACGACGATACCGGTGATGATCGTGACCACGTGCGGAGTGTGATACTTGGGATGGATGCGGCTGAGGCGTTCGGGCAGCAGGCCATCGCGGCTCATCACGAAGAAGATGCGGGTCTGGCCGAACATCATCATCAGGATGACCGAAGGCAGCGCCAGGCCAGCGGCGAGGCCGACGAGGTTGCCGATCTGCTGCCAGCCGATCTCACGCAGGGTCCAGGCCAGCGCTTCCTTGGAACAGACCACCGCCTGCCCGCCAGTGGTGGCGCAGGCCGCGGCGAGTTCGGTGCTGCCCGGAGCAAGCGCGTTGCCCGCTGCGTCGAACAGCGGCTGCGCGCCGACGCTGCCGATCACGCCCGCGGCAACCAGCAGGTAGAAGATCGTGCAGATCGCAAGGCTGCCGATCAGGCCGATCGGCATGTTACGCTGCGGGTTCTTGGTTTCCTCCGCCGCGGTCGAGACCGCATCGAATCCGACATAGGCAAAGAAGATCGAGGCCGCCGCCGCCGAAATGCCCCCGAAGCCGAGCGGCGCGAAGGGTTCGAAATTGGCGCTGTTCATCACCGGAACCGCCAACACCACGAACAGGGTGAGCGCGGTGATCTTGACCATCACCAGCACCGCATTGACGAAGGCGCTTTCCTTGGTGCCGATCACCAGCAGCCAGGTGACCAGCAACGAGATGATGAAGGCCGGCAGGTTGACATAGCCGCCTGTCGCAATGGCCGTGCGGATCGCATCGCTTTCCGCCGCGCCGAAGGCCAGCTTGATGTGGGCGATCAGCGCATCGGCATTGACCAGCGTGTCCGGCAGCGAAATGCCCAGATACTCACGCAAAAGCCCGACGAAATAGCCTGACCAGCCGACCGCGACCGCGCCTGCGGCCACCGCATATTCCAGCACCAGCGCCCAGCCGACCATCCAGGCCAGCAGTTCGCCCATCACCGCGTAGCTGTAGGTATAGGCCGAGCCCGAGACCGGGACCATCGAGGCCATTTCGGCATAGCACAGCGCCGCAACAGCGCAGACGAAACCGGCGATGATGAAGCTGATCATCATGCCCGGCCCGGCCTTCTGCGCGGCTTCGGCGGTCAGCACGAAGATGCCGGTGCCGATGATCGCCCCGACCCCCAGCATGGTCAGCTGGAAGGCGCCTAGCGAACGATGCAGCGATTTCTTTTCAGCGGTCGCCAGGATGGCGTCCAAAGGTTTGACCCGACCGAACATGCGGTTCCCCTAAATTCCGGCGGTCCGTCGCCCTTCGTGCCGGGCGCAGCCACCTATCCTTACCTGGCGCGGAAGCTAGCGGAGCGCGGCGCGATGGCAAGGGTTTACGGCTTGCCCTTCCCCAGTTGTCCGCAAGCGGCTAAAGCGCAGGCCATGTCGACCACCTTCCAGCTAGACACCGCGACCAGCCGGGCGCACCCGACGCCCTCCCCGCTGCGGCGCCTGACAATTCCGGGTATCCGCCAACGCAAGGTGGACGGCGTCACCGCCGAACCGGTGGTCATGCTGACCGCCTATACCGCCCGCCAGGCCCAGTTGCTCGACGAGCATTGCGACCTGCTGCTGGTGGGGGATTCGCTGGGCCAGGTGATCTATGGCCTGCCTTCCAGCGTGCCGGTCACGCTCGACATGATGGCTGCCCACGGCGCGGCGGTGGTACGCGGGTCCTATCACGCGGCGGTCGTGGTCGATATGCCGTTCGGCGCCTACGAAGCTTCGCCCGAGCAGGCTTTCGCCAGCGCCTCGCGCCTGCTCAAGGAAACCGGCTGCGCCGCGGTAAAGCTTGAAGGCGGGGCGGCGATGGCCGAAACCGTGGCCTTCCTGACCCAGCGCGGCATTCCGGTTATGGGCCATGTCGGCCTCACCCCGCAGGCGGTCAACGTGCTGGGCGGCTACAACGCGCGCGGCCGCAGCGATGCCGAGGCGCAGAAGATCGTCTCCGATGCCCAGGCGCTCGACCAGGCGGGAGCCTTCGCCATCGTCATCGAAGGCGTTGTCGAACCCATCGCAATCGAGGCCACCCGCGCGGTTGCCTGCCCGACCATCGGCATCGGCGCCTCCGCCCAGTGCGACGGGCAGGTGCTGGTGACCGAAGACATGCTCGGCATGTTCGAACGCGTGCCCCGCTTCGTGAAGCGCTACGCCGAAATCTCCGAACTGATCTCGTCCACCGCGGCCAGCTATGCCGCAGAGGTACGCGCGCGCACCTTCCCCGGCACCGAACAGACCTATCAGCCGAAGAAGTCCTGACCGGCGGACCCAAGGAGTTTCCATTGCTACGTCATTACAAGGGTTCGATCGTGTTCACGCTCGTCTGCCTCGCGCTGGCCGCGTGGTACGGCTGGATGCAGACCGGCAGCACGGCGGGCACGCTTTCGCTGTTGTGGATCGTGGTGGTCCTTTCGGTGCTGGAAGTCTCGCTGTCGTTCGACAACGCGGTGGTCAACGCCGCAGTGCTGGAGGACATGGACGAGGTCTGGCAGAAGCGCTTCCTCACCTGGGGCATGCTGATCGCGGTGTTCGGGATGCGGATCATTTTTCCGCTGGCAATCGTCGCCATTGCCGCCGGGCTTGGCCCGCGCGAGGCGCTTGAACTCTCGCTCAACGATCCGAAGCGTTACGAGGAGATCGTCAGCAGCGCCCATGTCGGCATTGCGGGCTTTGGCGGCGCGTTCCTGGCGATGGTCGGCCTGTCGTTCTTCTTCGACGGGGAAAAGGACGTCCACTGGATCGGCAGCGTGGAGCGCTGGCTGAGCAAGTTCTCCAACATCAAGGCGGCGGAAATCGCGCTGCTGCTGGTCGGGCTCTACCTGATCTCGCTCCTGCTTGAACCGGCCGAGGCTCTGACCTTCATGGTCGCGGGCAGCCTAGGCATCGTCACCTTCATCGCGGTCGAGGCGCTGGGCACCATCCTCGAGATGCGCGACGAGGCGCTGGCGGCGCAGGGCCAGATCGTGCGCGGCGGGCTGGGCGGATTCCTCTACCTCAACGTGCTCGATGCCTCGTTCAGCTTCGATGGCGTGATTGGCGCCTTCGCCCTGTCCAACAACATGGTGATCATCGCGCTGGGCCTGTCGATCGGCGCGATGTTCGTGCGGTCGATGACGATCCACCTCGTCCGCAAGGGCACCCTGGCGGAATACCGCTATCTGGAACACGGCGCTTTCTGGGCGATCATCGCGCTGGGCGCGATCATGCTGCTGTCGGCGAAGTTCCACATTCCCGAAACGGTTACCGGGCTGATCGGCGCGGTGCTGATCGGGGCCTCGCTATGGTGGTCGATCCGCCACAACCGCAAGTTCCCCGACGCCGAACTGGACGCCGCCGTCAGGTCGGATTGAGCCGCGCCGCCAGCGGCGCCGCCAGCACCAGCTGGACCAGATGGTAGAGCAGGATCGGCAGCAGCACGATCCCCGCCGCATCGGGCGCGAACAGCACGGTGGCAAGCGGCGCGCCCATCGCGATGCTCTTCTGCGCGCCGGCGAACAGCATCGTGATGCGGTTGGGGCGGTCCAGCCGCAGCGCCCCGCCCAGCAGCCAGGCGCCCCAGTGTCCGGCGAGCAGCATCAGCGCGGTTCCGCCGGCCAGCCAGAACCAGCCCGCAAGGTCGATCCGGGTCCAGAACTGCTGCGCCACCGCGCCCGAGAAGGCGACATAGACCGCAATCGCGATCGAGCTGCGGTCCATCCAGGTAACCAGCGGGCGGTGATCCTTCACCCAGCCGCCCAGCCATTGCTGCGCGACCTGGCCGAGGATGAACGGCACCAGCAGGATGCCGACCACCTTGACCAGCCCGTCGGCATGGAACTCGGTCGCGCCGCCCCCGGCGAGCAGCGAGAACAGCGGCGCGGTGACGAACACGCCGAGCAGGTTGAGCAGCGCCGCCGCCACCACTGACCCTGCGACATTGCCGCCCGCGAGCGAGGAATAGGCCGTCGCCGACTGGACGGTCGAAGGCAGGCAGCCGAGATAGAGAAAGCCGAGCGCCAGCAGCGGCGGCATCCACCCCTGCCCGGCCTGCCACAGTGCCCACCCGACCAGCGCCATCGCGCCGAAGCACCACAGGACCAGCGGCCAGAGCAGGCGGTGGTTGCCCAGCCCCGCCATCACTTCATGCCGGGGCAGGCGCAGGCCATTGAGGAAGAACAGCAGGAACACCGCCGCGTTCGAAACGAACTGCGCCGCATCCCGCGCGGCTCCGCTCACCGGCAGGACGATTGCCAGGGCAATGGCCGCCATCAGCAGGCGGACCATCGGATCGATGCGTGAAAGAAAGCCCACTCTTGCCCCTGCCCTCAGCGATGCGGGGCGCGGCTTAGCCCGCCGCGCCCGCAAAGGCAAAGGTGGAGGAGGTCAGCGCCCCTTGAGCGAGACCGCCGGCGCAGGCGTTGCCGAGAAGCGCGGCGCGGGGGCCGGCTGCACGATCCCGCCGTCCTCGATAAAAGTGCCGCGCTGGACGTTGTGCGGGTGCTTCGGGGCCTCGGTCAGGCTCAGCACCGGGGCGAAGCAGATGTCGGTCCCGTCCATGATCGCGCACCATTCGTCGCGGGTCTTGGTCAGGAACAGCGCGGTCAGCCGCTCCTTCAGTTCGCCCCACTTGGCCGGGTTCATCTGCTGGGCAAAATCCGGATCGTCCGACAGGCCGGTCTTTTCGAGCAGGATCGCATAGAATTGCGGCTCGATCGAACCGAGCGAGATCCACTTGCCGTCCTTGGTCTCGTAAGTGTCGTAGAAGTGCGTACCGGAATCGAGCAGGTTGACCCCGCGCTCGTCCCGCCACTGGCCATTGGCGAGGAAGGTGTAGGTCATCGCCGAAAGGATCGCCGCACCGTCGACCATCGCGCAGTCGACCACCTGGCCGGTGCCGCCGCTGCGGGCATGGAGAATCGCCGCGACCACGCCGAACGCCAGCATCATGCCGCCGCCGCCGAAATCGCCCACTGCGTTGACCGGGAAGGTCGGCTTTTCGCCCTTGCGGCCATAGGAGTGCAGCGCGCCGGACAGCGCGATATAGTTGATGTCATGGCCGGCAAGCGGCGCCATCGGCCCTTCCTGGCCCCAGCCGGTCATGCGGCCGATCACCAGCTTGGGATTGATCGCCAGCAGCACGTCCGGCCCCAGACCCAGCCGCTCGATCACGCCCGGACGATAGCCTTCGATCAGGGCATCGGCGGTCTTCGCCAGTTCCTTCAGCTCGGCAATGGCGGCCGGATCCTTGAGGTCCAGCTCAATCACTTCGCGGTTGCGGTTGAGGATGTCGCGGTTGCCGGCATCGCCGAAACGGCCCTTGTGGCCGGGACGCTCGACCCGGATCACCCGCGCGCCGTGGTCAGCCAGCATCATGCCCGTGAACGGACCGGGGCCGATCCCCGCCAGCTCGATCACCGTCACCCCTTGCAACACGCCAGCCATCATATGTCTCCCGATTTAATCGCGCGATTGAATCGCTCTGGCGGGAGAGTCGGACCTTGTCGAGGGGGATTCAGTGGACCGCCAGTTTCTTGCGGGTTTCCGCCAGCAGCGGGTTATCCCCGCCGCTCCGCCGGGCCTGCTCGATCAGCTGGCGGGCCAGTGCCTTGTCCTGCCCGCTTTCGGCCAGCGCCATTGCCCAGGCCTGCGCCGCCACCGGACTGGCGGGCTGCAACGACCAGGCGCGAGCCGCGCTCTCGCTGGCAGCGCGCGCATCACCGCTGCGCAGCTGTGCAAAGGACAGGTCGGCGAGCAGCCGGACATCGCGATTGCCACCCCTGCGGCGCAGGCTTTCCAGCAGTCCGCGCGCATGCTCCCAGTCGCGCACGAAGGCGCTCTGCCCGGCAGCGATCCGCGCGGCGAGCGGGCTCTGCGGCATGGCAAGCAGATAGCGCCCGACCAGCTGGCGCGAGGCCTGCGCCTGCCCGGTCTGTTCATAGGCAAGGCTGATCCGCAGCAGCAGTGAATCCGGGAACCGGACCAGCGATGCAGCCTGATAGCGAGGCAGTGCCTGGGTCGCCTGCCCGGCGGCAAGTTCGGTATCGCCGGCAAGATACAGTGCCTCGTAGGAGCCGGGCTTGCTGGCGAGGAAGCGCTGCGCGACCTGCCGGGCCTGCGCCGCATTGCCTGCCAGCAGCAGAGCACGCGCGGACGGCACCGGCGCAGCCCCGCCCTCCCCTGCAATCGGCATGACCGGGCGCGGCGCGGCGGCTGCGGCGCGATCGAGCAAGGGTGCAGCGGCGGCGCGGTCGCCCTTCTCCTCGTAGGCCCGCCCCAGCAGGTCGAGCAGATAGGCCGGAGCATCCGGCCGCGCGGCGAGCGGAGCAAAGCGGGCGAACAGCCGCCCATGCTCGCCCGATTCGTATAATGCGCGGGCCAGCAGCATCTGCACCCGAGGATTGGCAGGCTGGCGCTGGGCCAGGTCCTCCAGCTGGTCGGCAGCAACGTGGGCATTACCGGCCTCAAGCTCCAGCAGGGCACTGAGCAGCACGGCGGAAGGGACTTCGCCAAGCCGGTCGCCCAGGCGCACGAGAATGGCGCGAGCGAGATCGACCTTCCCGGCTCGCGCAGCCAGCACGGCCTGAAGGTAGAGCGCCTGCGGGTGGCGGGGCGAAAGCTCGGTCATGCGGCGCACGACTTCCAGCATTTGGCTCGCCCGGCCTATTTCGCCGAGTGTCGCGGCCTGTCCGGCCAGCAGATCGAGATCTTCGGGCGCTGTCTCCAGCGCGCGTTCGAACAAGGCGAGCGCCCCCACCTGATCGCCGGCATCGCGCAGCAGCTGGGCTCGCAATTCCAGCACGCGGGGATGATCGGGACCGAGCTCCAGCGCCCGATTGGCCGCCTCTATCGCCTGGATCTGCTCGCCCCCGGCATAACGCAGCCGGCCGATGTCGACCCACAGTTGCGGGTCCTTCGGGCTCAGCGCCAGCGCGCGGTCATAGGCGCGCCCCGCAGCGGCGAGATTGCCCTCGCGTCGTTCGAGCAGCCCGGTCATCCGCCAGCCATAGGCTTCGGTTGCCGGGGTGAATCGTCCCGGAGACAGCCATTCACGGGCGCGGACGAGCTCTCCCTGCGCAATCAGTGCCTCGCCCATCGCCGCCGCAACATCGGCACGAGCGGCTCCGGCTTCCAGCGCGCGGTCGAGTTCCGCCTCAGCGGCAATCCCATCGCCCTTGGCCATTGCCACTGCCGCCGCCTTGATCCGATCCCCAGCACCCTTCGGCAGCGCGGCAAGCGGTGCGGCAAGCACCGCTCCGCCCGCCAGTGTAGCGAGGACCAGCAACCGGAGGCGGGCACGATCAGGCATGCATGCCGTATTGCTTGAGCAGGTCGTAAAGCGTCGGGCGGCTGATCCCGAGCAGCTTGGCGGTGTTGGAGATGTTGCCCTCGCTGCGCGCGAGGGCATGGCGGATGACCCGCCGGTCCGCGCTTTCGCGGGCACACTTGAGGTTGAGCACCTGCGTGTCACCCTCGTCCGGTTCGGCCAGATCGAGGTCGGCGGCGCCCACCAACTTGCTGTCGGCCATGATCACCGCGCGCTTCACCCGGTTTTCCAGTTCGCGCACGTTGCCCGGCCAGCTCCAGCTGTCGATCGCCGCCAGCGCATCGGCGGAGAACCCCTTGACCTGAGGATTCATTTCCCGCGCGAACCGGCCCAGGAAGGCCTTGGCCAGCAGGGTCGCATCTCCAGGGCGCTCGGCAAGGCTGGGGATTTTCACGACGATTTCCGCCAGGCGGTAGAACAGGTCCTCGCGGAAGCGGCCGTCGGCGATCATCGCTTCAAGGTCCTGGTGCGTCGCGCAGACGATCCGCGTATCGACATGGATCGACTTGCGCGATCCGATCCGCTCGATCACCCGCTCCTGCAGGAAGCGCAGCAGCTTGACCTGCAGGGCGAAGGGAATGTCGCCGACCTCGTCAAGGAACAGCGTGCCGCCGCTGGCCTGCTCGATCTTGCCTTCGGTGGTCTTGATTGCCCCCGTGAACGCGCCCTTCTCATGCCCGAACAGCTCGCTTTCGAGCAGATTTTCGGGGATCGCGGCGCAGTTGATCGCCACGAACGGGCCGTCACGGCGGTTGCTCGATTCGTGCAGTCCGCGCGCCAGCAGTTCCTTGCCGGTGCCGCTCGCCCCCAGCAGCATGACCGAGACGTTGGCGTTGGCGACGCGCTCGATCGTGCGGGCGACTTTCAGCATTTCGGGCGCGGCAGTGATCATCCGGCCGAGCACACGGTTGTCCTCGCCCGCCTTGGCGGCAAGGCTGCGGTTCTCGTTCTCGATCCGCTGGACATGCAGCGCGCGTCGCACGATCAGCCCGAGCGCCTCGATGTCGACCGGCTTCTGGTAGAAGTCGTAGGCTCCTTTGGCGATCGCCTGCAGCGCACTTTCCCGCGCGCCGTGGCCAGAGGCGACGATCACCTTGGTCGCAGGCTTGAGCGCCATGATCTCGTCAAGCACGGCAAAGCCTTCGCTCACCCCGTCGGGATCAGGCGGCAGGCCGAGGTCGAGCGTCACCACGTCCGGCTCTTCCGAGCGCAGCGCCGCCAGCGCCGAGGCGCGGTCGCCGGCGATCACCACGTCGAAATCGGGCCAGGCCCACTTGAACTGCGCCTGCAGGCCGGCATCGTCCTCGATGATCAGCAGCTTGGGTCGGTTATCGGACATCACGCGACTTTCTTGTCTTTGTCTGTAAAGGTCTTGAGCAGTTCGGCGGCCTCGGCCAGCGGCAGGCGGACTTCGAAGCGCGAACCCAGCCCTTCGCGGCTTTCGACGTCGAGCCGCCCGTGCATTGCCCGCACCAGTTCCCGCGCTTCATAGGCGCCGATCCCGAAGCCGCCCTGCTTGGTCGAGACGAACGGTTTGAACAGGCGGCTGCGGACGAATTCAGGGCTCATGCCGATCCCGGAATCAACCACCTCGATGCAGCCGTTCAGGCCATCGACGCTGACCCGCAGGAACACCGGTGTATCCGGCGCACTGGCATCGACCGCGTTCTGGACGAGATGGAGCAGCACCTGTTCCAGCGGCTCGGCCTGCGCGGCGACCTGACACGGTACGCATTCCACCAGGCTGACCGGATGGCGGCCCGCAAACTGGGCGACCACCGCCTTGGCGACTTCATCGGCGCGGACCGGCTCGAGACCCTCGATCGCACTGGCGCCATAACGCGACAGGCGGGCGAGCAGAGCGTTGAGCTTGTCCGCCGAATTGCGCAGCGTCACCAGCATATCGACGCGGAAATCCGGGTTCTCGGCATGCAGCTCGGCATTGCGGGCGAGCAGGCTGAGCTGGCTGGCGAGGTTCTTGATGTCATGCATCACAAAGGCGATGCGGCGGTTGAAGTCATCGAATCGCGCCGCTTCGGCAAGCGCCTGCTGCCCGGTGTTCTCAGCCAGGTAGCTCGCCAGTTGCCGCCCGGCGACCCGCAGCAGGTCGAAGTCTTCCCAGTCGAGCTTGCGTGGCTGCGCCGGACGGGCGAGCACGACCATCCCCACCAGCCGATCGAAATGCAGCAGCGGCACCGCCGCCCAGGCGCGAGGTTCGGCCAGCAGCCAGGCCGGTGGATCGAAGGCAAAGCCCCGGCCCCGGTTACCGGCGCGCCATTCGTCCAGATCGACAATATAGCCGCTCGTTTCGAAGCGCCGCGCCGTTGCGGCATCGAACGCTTCGGCGGGGACTTCGGCGGTTGGCCATTGCCAACGCGCCGCGAGTTCGAGCCGTCCGGCTTCGTCCGGGGTGAACAGCATTCCGCCGGGGCTGTCGGCGATATCCGCAACCGCGCGGATCGCGCGCTCTTCCAGCGAAGCCTCCGTACGGTCGCCTTGCCCGATCGTGCGGGTAAAGCGCAGCCATTCCGCCCGGTAGTCATAACGATGCTGGAACAGGTGCTTGACCATGGTCACGCGCAGCCAGCCGCGGATGCGCGGCGAAGGCAGGATCACCAGCGCGCCGAGGGTCATGGCCACGACGAAGGCCAGCTGGGTCCACAGCGCAAAATCCCCGCCTGCATAGGACAATGACTGGGCAGCGGCGACCATCGCGATCAGGTAGCCGCCAATCAGCAGCAGCGAGGCCGACTGGAAGGCCACCGCGCGCGACGGGCGGAAGCGAAGGGCCTCGCTCCCGGAACGCGCGCCGAACGCGACCAGACCGGCGGCCGCGATGCCCATGCCGCCGCGCAGCGCGCTGAGCATTTCCGGCGTCCCGCCGCTGAGGTAGCCGATGGTGTAGAGGTTGAGGTCGAAGATCCACAACACGGCCAGCGCAAGCGCCGGCCAGCGCAGCAGCAGCCGGGCATGCCCGGAGGCGCCGCCGTACAGGTTATGGACCAGCACCAGCCCTCCGGTCGATACCAGCAGGTGGAACACGGCAATGCTGCGCAGCCCAAAGGTTCCGACCGGAAGATTGGCGACACTTTCAGCCACCAGCAGCACCGCGGTCACCTGGACCAGTTCGGCAAAGGCCAGCGCCGCCAGCATGGGGCGGACCGGACGCATCGAAGCATGGCGGCCATCGACCGCGAACAGTCGGTAGAGAGCGAACAGCCAGCCGAGATTGCGCGCCGCCTCGGCCACTGCCGCGCCGGGGGAATCGGCGCCCCAGGCCGCCCCGGCCAGAGCCCACAGTCCGGTGAGGACGATGGCGACAAGCAGCGAACGATGGGCAAGGCCGAAGCGCTGGCGGCGATAGGCCAGGCCGATGCCGGACAGCGCGCAGGCCAGCGCGCCGCCGCTCCAGGCGAACAGCGCAAGGCCTCCGGAAGTTCCGGCGAACAGGCTCACCTCAGCGCGCCCCCTCGTGCCAGAGGACGACCCGGATGGTCTGCAGCAGAATCAGCAGATCGAGGAACGGCGAGTAGTTCTTGGCGTAATAGAGATCGTATTCGAGCTTGTGGCGCGAATCTTCGATCGAGGCGCCATAGGGATAATTGATCTGAGCCCAGCCGGTGATGCCCGGCTTCACCATGTGGCGTTCGGCGTAATAGGGCAGCTTTTCCTCGAGGTCGGCGACGAATTCCGGTCGTTCCGGGCGCGGACCGACGAACGACATCTCGCCCTTCAGGACGCTCCAGGTCTGCGGCAGCTCGTCGATCCGGGTCTTGCGGATGAACTTGCCCAGACGCGTGACGCGCGGATCGTCCTTCTGCGCCCACTGCGCGCCGTTGGCTTCGGCATCGGTGCGCATCGACCGCAGCTTGATCACGTCGAACGTCTCGCCGAACAGGCCGACGCGGGTCTGGCGGAAGAAGGCGGGGCCCTTGCTGTCCAGCTTCACCAGCAGGGCGAACAGGGCGATCACCGGGGCACTGAGCAGCAGCAGCAGGCCACTGGCGAGCAGGTCAAAGACCCGCTTGGCAAATCCGGAGATCGCCCGACCAGACGAGAACCCGTCGGAGAAGATCAGCCACGAGGGATTGACCGTATCGAGATCGACCCGGCCCGTTTCGCGTTCGATGAAGGTCGAGAAGTCGTTGACGTGGACGCCGGTCGTCTTGATCCGCAACAGGTCGGCCAGCGGCAGGGCATTGCGCCGCTCTTCCAGCGCAAGGACCACCTCGGTGGCACGCAGGCTTTCGACGTAGCCGGTCAGGTTGTCGATCGCATCGCGGCTGATCGCGCCCGGAATGACCGGCTGGCTGGGGGTCATCGCGACATAGCCGACAATCTTGAACCCGCTTTCCGGCCGCTCCGACAGCTTTTGCAGCCGTTCGGCGCGCAGGCCCGCGCCGAGCACCAGAACGCGGCGCCGGAACGCCTCGGTGCCGACGATCCGCCCGACCACGAAGCGGTTGATCACCAGCAGGACGATGGCGAAGGCCATGGCGTAGGCCAGGGTCGAGCGCCACAGGTTCTGCCCGCCCAGCAGGAAGTCGAAAAAGGTCAGCCCGATGATCCCGAGTGAAGCGGCAACCAGCAGCCGCGCCGTGGCGAAGCGCATCGAGCGCAGCGCATCGGGGCCATAGACCCCCACCGCGATCATCGCCGCCAGCATCATCGCGGAGAACCCGGCCAGCTGGCCCATCCGCTCGCCCGTGCCGCCAAGGTGCATCGCGATCTGCCCGGCGCGCAGCTGCCAGCCGGCCTCTGCGGCGACGCCAAGCAGGAGGACGTCGAGCGTCGCCAGCAGCAGCACGGCGTGCGGAACATAGTGTTTGAACAGGCGGATCATGGGTCCCCGGCACCTTGGGCATGGCACGTGTAGAGCCTGCCTAACGGGGACTGGTGAAATGTCGGTAAACTTTACACGGGCAGTCGCAAACCTCGATTTAACCGCCAAATTCGAACGGGGTCAGCCCGCGCCGCCGCTCGTCGAATTGCAGCGCAGCACCGCGCGGAGGAAGCGAGCGCTGCTGGCAATCGGCGCGGTGGCAGCGCGCGCAGCCCGGCCCGATCGGCACTGCGCTGGCCGGGAGCAGCGAAAGGCCGCGCGCCTGGGCCAGCTCTCCGGCCAGATTGGCCTCGATCCCCAGGATCACCGCGAACTGCGCCGCGTTGGCTCCGAAAGCACCGCTGCCCTCGACCGTGCGGGCCAGGGTCAGCCACAGTCCGGGCTGGCCGCCTTCATAGGCGAACTCCACCAGCTGCGCGCAGATCCGCCCGGCCCGCTCGAAGGCCTGATGGGCGATCCAGCGCGGGCAGGTGACATCGCTTTCCAGCAGCAGGGCCCCGCTCGCCCCGGCATAGCGCTTCGAATACTGACCGGCACGGTCGACCCGCGCCATGAAGAACGGCAGGCCGCGCTGACCGACGCGCTGCAGGGTGGTCAGGCGGTGCGCCAGTTGCTCGAACCCCACGCCGAAGCGGCGCTGGAGGATAGCCAGGTCATAGCCGGTAGCCTCGCAAGCGCGCATGAATCGGCCATAGGGCATCAGCACGGCAGCCGCGAAATAGCCCGTCAGGTGGCGCCGGAACAACCGCCAGGCGCCCCGGTCCTCGAACTTTGCGCCATTTGCGATGGCTGCGATCTGGTCGCGCTGCTCCAGCGCCGCGAGTTGCAGGGCAATCTGGAAATTGCGCGAGGACTGGTCGAGCATCTCCGACAGCTGGAGTTGCCGCGCGTGCAGATCGAGCCGGCGCAGCGCATCGGGCATGACGTCGACCGGCAGGATGCGGACCGAGATCTGGTGCTTCTGGCGCAGCCGCTCGGCCAGCGCCGCGCCGACATCGGCGTTGGACAGCCGCAATTCGTCGGCCAGGGCTTCCGCCGCATTGTCGAGATCGGCGAAATGGTTGCGCCAACGCTCGATCTCGCGCCGGACCAGTTCCATCGGATCGGTCGCAGAATCGGCCCCGGTATTCCCAGCGGCGTCATAAAGCCGGGCAAAAGCCAGCGCTGCCTGCGGAGCGGAGGCCAGCCATTCGGCAATCTCGTCGCGGTCGATCGCAAGATCGGCAAAGCGCTCGTCGGCGAGCCGGCGGCGCAGCCCGTCCACCCCGCCCACTGCCTCGTCCTGGCGCAGGCTGCGCGGATCGAAGTCGAACTGCTCGGCCAGCTGCACCACCAGCCGCGCTGAAAGCGGGCGCTGATTGCGCTCCAGCAGGTTGAGGTAGCTGGGCGAGATCGCCAGCCGCGCCGCCATGGCGACCTGGGTCAGACCTTCCCTGCGGCGCAGGCGGCGGATTGCGGTTCCGGCAAGGAGTGCGGTATCGGCCATGGGCAATCACTTGTCATGATATTTACAATCCGACAAGAATTAACCGCGATTCGAGCGCATCGAGACAACAAAGTTTGTAATTTCTGCACTCGCCTCCCACCGCGCTGCGATATCTGGGGTCATCAACTCTCCCCGCTGGAGGCTACAGTGACCCTTTCGGATACCATCGCGCAAGCGCAGCAGACCATCGGCCAGAACGCGAACTGGGACGGCATCAACGCCGAATCCGTCGCCCGGATGCGCGCCCAGAACCGCTTCCGCACCGGGCTGGACATCGCCAAGTACACTGCCGGCATCATGCGCCGCGACATGGCTGCCTATGACGCCGACCCGGCCGCCTACACCCAGTCGCTGGGCTGCTGGCACGGCTTCATCGGCCAGCAGAAGCTGATCTCGATCAAGAAGCACTTTGGCACCACCAAGGGCCGCTACCTCTACCTCTCGGGCTGGATGATCGCCGCGCTGCGCAGCGAATTCGGCCCCCTGCCCGACCAGTCGATGCACGAGAAGACCAGCGTTCCCGCGCTGATCGAGGAACTCTACACCTTCCTCCGCCAGGCCGACGCCCGCGAACTGGGCATGCTGTTCCGCGATCTGGACGCCGCGCGCGCTGCCGGTGACGAGGTCAAGGCCAAGGCGATCCAGCACCAGATCGACAACCACGAAACCCACGTCGTTCCGATCATCGCCGACATCGATGCCGGCTTCGGCAATGCCGAGGCGACCTACCTGCTCGCCAAGAAGATGATCGAAGCGGGCGCCTGCGCGCTACAGATCGAAAACCAGGTGTCCGACGAAAAGCAGTGCGGCCACCAGGACGGCAAGGTCACCGTGCCGCACGAGGACTTCCTCGCGAAGATCCGCGCGATCCGCTACGCCTTCATGGAACTGGGCGTCGAGGATGGCATCATCGTCGCCCGCACCGACTCGCTCGGCGCCGGCCTGACCAAGCAGATCGCCTATACCCGCGAAGCGGGCGACATCGGCGACCAGTACAACAGCTTCCTTGACTGCGACGAAGTCGACGCTGGCAATATCGGCCACGGCGACGTACTGATCACCCGCAACGGCAAGCTGCTGCGTCCCAAGCGCCTGCCTTCGAACCTCTACCAGTTCCGCAGCGGAACCGGCGAGGACCGCTGCGTGCTCGACTGCATCACCTCGCTCCAGAACGGCGCGGACCTGCTGTGGATCGAAACCGAAAAACCGCACATCGGCCGGATCGGGGGCATGGTCAGCCGTATCCGCGAAGTCATCCCCAATGCCAAGCTGGTCTACAACAACTCGCCCAGCTTCAACTGGACGCTGAACTTCCGCCAGCAGGTGTTCGATGCCTGGACTGCCGAAGGCAAGGACGTGTCGGCCTATGACCGCGCCAAGCTGATGAGCGTCGATTACGACAACTCGGACCTGGCCGCTGAAGCCGACGAACGCATCCGCACCTTCCAGCGCGATGCGGCGGCGCAGGCCGGCATCTTCCACCACCTCATCACCCTGCCGACCTATCACACGGCCGCGCTCAGCACTGACAACCTCGCCAAGGAATACTTCGGCGACCAGGGCATGCTGGGCTACGTCAAGGGCGTGCAGCGCCAGGAAATCCGCCAGGGCATCGCCTGCGTCAAGCACCAGAACATGTCTGGCAGCGACATCGGCGACGACCACAAGGAATACTTCGCCGGCGAGGCCGCGCTCAAGGCGGGCGGCGCGGCCAACACGATGAACCAGTTCGCGGCATAATTCCTGCCGCCACAATCTCCTGGGGAGGAGAAACGACGGCCGTCGGGGTGCCCCTTTCACCCCGGCGGCCGTCAACTTTTCTGCAACCATGGCTCGGCGACGGGTGGTTAACCGTCGTGCGCGAAGAAGCCGGCCCTGCGCCGGGCACCCCCCGCCCTGCCAATTTCACCAAAGCTGCTGAAGCATTTCGCAGCGATCACGCTGGTCCTGACCGCGTGCATCGCGCTGTTCGCCGATGGCGAGGGCCGCGAGGCGATCCAGGAACAGGTCGACATGCGCGCAGCGCGCAACCAGCTGATCGAGACCGAGGCTCAGAAGCTGGGCACGAAGAAGATCGGGACGCACCTGGCGTCTCGTGAAAAAAGGAAGCCGACGACCTTTGCCGACGATGGCGGGATGATCGACTTCTCGGTCAGCGAAAGCGGCGGCGGACGACATATCGCCTCGCCGTCACTGCAACCGGGTGGGCCGCGTGGGCCGCTGGCACGCGAGGGCGTGCCCTATGTGCCCAACCTGCCGCAGACCCCCGGAGCCTCGGTGACCGTCAAGGGCCTCAGCCCGGATCAGGTACCGGGACCGCGCGTCAACAACGGGAACCAGCGCAAGCGCAGCGGATCGATCCGTCCGTCCGACACACAGAAGTCCGAGATCAAGGAAGCCTCCCGGGTCCGGACCGGCAGCGTTTCAACCGAATGATCCGATCAGAAGCACTCGCGCGCCAGGAAGCCGCGGGTTTTGGCTGAGATAACCGCGGCGTGGCCGTAGTTCGGATGATCGATCAGCAGCAGCGCGGTGCCCTCCCCTGACTTCCATGCGGCAACGGCCTCGGGCGTAAAGTCGAAATGGAAGAAGTGGACCGCGCTCGCCTTGTTGTCGCTTGTCCGGGTGCGCTCGGTATCGCCTTCGGGCCGGGCGCGGATGGTGATCTGGCCCAGCTGGATCGCAACGTGGTTCTCGACCCCGCCGATCGTCCGCAGGAAGGCGTCGCGCCGGTCCGGATCGCCGATCTCGAAGAACATCGTCATCGTCAGCTCGGCGCCCTTGGGGACCATCGGGTCATAGGCGGCGAGTTCATCGACCAGCTGCTCCTCACCGCCCTTCTCGATCCGCAGCATCTCCTGGATCTGCAGCCACATCGAATCCCAGTTCTCGAACAGCGCGGTCGCGTGCGGGCCGACGGCGAGGCGGGTGAGCTTCTTGCGCTCGATCGCCTCGGCCTTCTTGTCGGCGCGGATCAACTCGTACTGGTCCAGCGGCAGGATGTCGGCGGGGGTGATGGTGCGGGTGTCACGGGGCATGGTGGTTGCAGTCCAAAGGGGGTTCAGAGGCCATAGGCCATGGCCAGCACTTCGATCGGGTGGCCGATCCGCGCGGGCGGTTCGGCGCCGGTGCTGGCGATGACCTGCTTGAGATGCGGCCCGGCGAGCGGGCATTCGGAAACGATCAGGTCGGGCTCGCCCTTGATCAGGTTGCGGGCAGCCGGCTTGCCGACCTTCACCGCGCGGTCGAAGTTCTCCTTGAAGATGCCCCACTTGCCGCCATGGCCGGAGCAGCGCTCGGTCAGCGCGGGCTTGGCCTCTGGGATCAGGCGGAGCATTTCCATCGCCTTGGGTCCCATGTTCTGGGCGCGGGCGTGGCAGGCGAAGTGGACCGCGATGGACTTGCCCATCGGCTCGATCGGGGCAAGGCCGGTGCTCTTGGCGAGCGCGACGACATACTCGGACACGTCGAAGGTGTGCTGGCTGAGCAGCTTGACCGTATCGTTGCCCGGTTCGATCAGCGGCCATTCGAACTTCAGCATCAGCGCGCAGCTGGTGGTCAGCGGGACCACGTCCCAGCCGTCCTCCACCATCGGTGCGAAGAAGGCCGAAATGCGCTGCGCCGCACTGGCGACGGCGGGCAGGTCGCCGTTCTCGAACTTGGGCATGGCGCAGCAGTCGGGATGCTCGATCCGCACCTGCACGCCGTTGTGCGCGAGCACCTTGACCAGAGCCACGCCAGGGGTGTCGTCGTTGAAGTTGTCGTGGCACCCGGCATAGATCACGGCCTTCTTGCCAAAGGCGGGGCCATCCGGATTGGGCGGCGGAACGATCCCGGCGGCCTTGTTGACCAGCGGCACTTCGAGGAACGGCGGCAGGTGCGCGCGCCGGTCGATCCCGGCGACCTGCTCGATCAGCGGGCGGGTCAGGCCATTATCCGGCTTGGTCGCCCAGTTGGCGAGGCCTGCCGCCATCGAACCGAGGCGCCCGTTGCGGTCCATTTCCGAAAGCTGCTGATCCGCGAACGAGGTCTGGCCCTTGCGGTGCCCAACCGCGCGGTGGCGCAGCATCAGGTGCGGGAAATCGAGATCGAAGCTGTGCGGCGGCACATAGGGGCACTTCGTCATGAAGCACATGTCGCACAGGGTGCAGGCATCGACGACCGCCTTCAGCTGGACCGGGGTCAGGTCGTCGACCTCCTCGTTCGGGCTCTCGTCGATCGCGTCGAACAGGATGGGGAAGCTGTCGCACAGGTTGAAGCAGCGGCGGCAGCCGTGGCAGATGTCATAGACGCGGCGCAGCTCGGCCTCGAGCGCGGCTTCATCGTACCAGCTTTCGTCCTGCCACGGGATCTCGTGGCGCACGGGCGCTTCGAGGCTACCTTCCATGACGGTTCCCCCAATCCTGCAAAATGTCTGATGACGGCCAGATGGCCGAAAGGAAAGGCCGCTGGCGGCCGGCAGGGAATGCCCTGCCTGCGCGCCAGCCAACCTTGGTCATGCCCGCAAGGGGCACGGCATCACGCCTCGGCGAGAACGCTGTCGAGGGTCTTCTGGAACTTGCCGGCGTGGCTCTTTTCAGCCTTGGCAAGGGTTTCGAACCAGTCGGCGATCTCGTCGAAACCTTCGTCGCGGGCGGTCTTGGCCATGCCCGGGTACATGTCGGTGTACTCGTGGGTTTCGCCGGCAATCGAGGCCTTCAGGTTGGCAACGGTGTCACCGATCGGTTCGCCGGTGGCGGGGTCGCCGCATTCCTCGAGGTATTCGAGGTGGCCGTGGGCGTGGCCGGTTTCGCCTTCGGCGGTCGAACGGAACACGGCGGCAACGTCGTTGTAGCCTTCCACGTCGGCCTTCTGTGCGAAGTACAGGTAACGGCGGTTGGCCTGGCTTTCACCGGCAAACGCGGCCTTGAGGTTTTCTTCGGTCTTGGAGCCCTTGAGTCCCATGATCTCTCTCCTTGGGGTTGGAATCTGACCCAGCCTCATTGCGATCTCGCCGCGCCCAAGGCCATCGGGAATTTCCGCGAGCGGTAATCGTCTTTTCCGATCAAATTGCTGCGAATGGATCGCAATTGTCGCTTTGAACGCGGGAACCGCAGGGCTGCGGCGAACCGTTGCGGAGTTCCGGCGGCGGGGCGGAACAGTCTCGCACGGGATCGGTTCTTGGCTCGCGCCGCAACCGGATTCCAGGAGAGACGACATGGGACAGTACGACTACACCAGCAACCAGGGCAGCTACTCGCGCTACACCGGCGCGGCACGCGCGGACGACGCCGGCTGGGCGACCAACTCCTCGCAGCTCTCGCAAAGCGACCGCTACAGCTACGCCGGACGTTATGACAACGATACTTCGGGCCACTATTCGGGCCGCGGCTACTCGGACCAGTTCAGCGAGGACGAAGCCCGCGACGTGCCGATGGACGAAACCACCACGCTTATCGCCTCGAACAAGGTCGAGGGCACCGCAGTCTATGACCGCGATGGTGAGCGGCTGGGGAGCATTTACAACTTCATGGTCGATAAGCGGCGCGGCCGGGTCGAATACGCGGTGCTGACCTTTGGCGGGTTCCTCGGCATGGGCGGGACCTATTACCCGATCCCGTGGGACATGCTCGACTATGACACCGGCCTCGGCGGCTACAAGGTCGACATGGACGAGGACGATCTGGAAAATGCGCCGAGTTATCGCCGGGGCAACGAGCCGGACTATGACGACGAAGGTTACGGCCGGTTCGTCTACGGCTATTACGGCGTCCCCTACTGAGGACGGCGGTGACAGTGGTGCCCCTGGCCCGACTCGAACGGGCACGCCTTGCGGCAAACGATTTTGAGTCGTTCGCGTCTACCATTCCGCCACAGGGGCACTGCGTCGCTGTGCGCGCTTAGCCGGGGCGGCCTGCGCATTCAAGCGCGGTCAGAAGCCCCAGTCGAGCGAGAGGTGGACAAGGTCGGCCCGCCGCTTGCGGATCTTTGAGGCACCCAGCGCTCCGAGTTCGATCACCGGACCGGAGCCCGCATCGCCCCAGGTGCGCAGCGGCGGCGTCCATCCGTCGTCGCTACGCACCGGGGCAAGCGGCTCAGGCCGCGCATTCTGATCTGTGATGACGATTGGCAGTGTTTCGGACTGGGCGGCCAGATCGAACCCCGCGGCGTCGAGCGCCAACGGTGGGTCAGACTGAACGCGGGGAACCGGCGCGGGCACCCCCAGCAGCACGAGGGCAAGGCTTTCTCCCAGCAACCATACCGCCACGGCGCATTCTCCCGGCTTCGCAAGTGAAGCCAGGAGAATGCGCCGGTATGGTTAGGATTTGCCTAATCCGTGCTCAGCCCTTGATCGCGCTCGCCAGCAGCTTGTGCAGCCGCGAATGGAGCGCATCGTTGCCGGCAAGCACCTGGGCATCGCAGATCGGCTGCGACACCCCGCGCCAGTCAGTGACGAACCCGCCCGCCTCGCGCACCAGCAGGCAGCCGGCGGCGGTGTCCCACGGCGAAAGGCCGCTTTCCCAGAACCCTTCGTAGCGGCCCGCAGCAACCCAGGCGAGATCGAGCGAAGCCGCGCCGAAGCGGCGGATTCCCGCAACCTGCGGTCCCAGCGCCGCATAGATCTTCTGCCATTCCGCCGAACTGCCCCGCCCCGCGAAGGGTATGCCGGTGGCGATCAGGCTTTCGTCGAGGTGGCGACGGCCGGACACCCGCAGGCGGCGGTCGTGCAGCCAGGCGCCGCGCGTCTTTTCGGCCCAGAAGCTCTCGTCGGTGACCGGCTGGTAGACCAGCCCGGCGGTCACCTCGCCCCAGCCCTTGCCGTCGAGGCGCGGTTCCTGCACCGCGATCGAGATTGCGAAGTGCGGGATGCCGTGGAGGAAGTTGCTGGTCCCGTCGAGCGGATCGATGATCCAGCGCGGCTTGTTGGGGTCGCCCTCGATCGTGCCGCCCTCTTCCAGCACGAAGCCCCAGTCGGGCCGCGCCGCAAGCAGCTCGTCATAAAGGGTGCGTTCGGCGCGCTGGTCGGCCTTGGAGACGAAGTCGGCCGGCCCCTTGCGGCTGACCTGGAGATGCTCGACCTCGCCGAAGTCGCGGCGCAGGCGCTGGCCCGCCTTGCGGGCCGCCTTCTCCATCACGCGCATCAGGCCGGAAATGACTGACATGGCTGGCCTCAGTCCGCCTTGCGCACGTAGGTGCGTTCGTAGACGTCGACGACGATCCGGGTGCCGCTTTCGATGTGCGGCGGCACCATCACGCGCACACCGTTGTCGAGGATCGCGGGCTTGTAGCTCGACGAGGCGGTCTGGCCCTTCACCACGGCGTCAGCCTCCACAATCGTGGCTTCCACCTGTTCGGGCAGCTGCACCGAGATCGGGCGCTCGTCGTACATTTCCAGCAGCACGGTCATGCCGTCCTGCAGGAAGGCGTCGGCGCCGCCCAGCAGGTCCTTGGGCAGAGTGATCTGTTCGTAGGTTTCGACGTCCATGAACACCAGGTCGTCGCCCTCGACATAGAGGAACTGGAAGTCCTTGGTGTCGAGCCGGACCTTCTCGACCGTGTCGGCGCTGCGGAAGCGGACGTTGGTCTTGCGGCCGTCGATCAGGTTCTTCATCTCGACCTGCATGAAGGCGCCGCCCTTACCCGGCTGGGTATGCTGGGTCTTCGCGACCTTCCAGATGCCCTTTTCGTATTCGAGAATATTGCCGGGACGGATGTCCACGCCGCTGATCTTGGCCATGGTGCTGCCTTCAAGTTGAGAAAGAACCCGGACATTGCCCGGAAGGCCGCGCCCTTAGCGCTTGCGGGCGCAAGGAGCAAGGCCGGGGAGCATGGCCGGGGAAGGCGGAGCGCTGGCGGGTGCGTTCAGTTCCTGCTAATCCGCGCATCCGCAGGGAACCCGCCATGAAGAAAATCGCCGCTCTCCTTCTGCTTGCAACTGCCGGCGCCGCGTCTGCCGCACCGGGCGGCAAGATCGATTCGCTCAGCCCCGGCAACTACACCTGCGAGTTGCCCGGCGATGCTGCTGGCCCCGCCGGCTACCCGCAGGACGATGAAGCCTTCAGCATCGTCAACGGTTCCACGTACCGCAATGCCCACGGGCGCGGCACCTATCTGCTCACCGGCGACGTGCTGGTGATGACCGCCGGCCCCAAGCGCGGGGAAAGCTTCCACCGCATTTCCGACAACTTCCTGCGCAAGCGCGATGCGGCCGGAGCCGATACCGCGCTGCGCTGCGTCAAGCGCCGCTCCGACGTCGCGGGCTGAGCGGATCGCTCATTCCGCCGCCAGCGCCCGCTTGCGGACCCGGGCATAGGACCAGGCGAGCAGAGCCACCATCGCAGCCAGGCCGACCCATTCGGACGCCCCGGCGAACTCGGCACCCACCACGCCAAGCTTCGCGGGATCACCGGTCACACCGACTGCCCCAGCAAAGACCAGCCCGATCAGGCTGTCGCCCACCACCAGCCCGGTGGCGAGCAGCACGCCCATCCGTTCGGCGAATTCCGGGCGCGGAGCGCGTGCGGCCATTCGGTTCCAGCCGTGGCCGATCACCGCGCCGATCACCGCCGGCAGGACCAGCGTGGCGGGCAGGTAGATCCCCATGGCGACGGCGAGCGGCGGCAGCTTGCCCCTGCCCGTCTTGCGCAGCCCTTCGTCGATGGCGATCAGCACCGCGCCGATCCCTGCGCCCAGCCAGATCAGGTCCCAGCGCATCGAGCCGCCCAGCACCCCTTGCGCGATGGTCGCGAACAGCGAGGCCTGCGGCGCGGCCAGCGCATTGGGCCCCGCCCCCGGCGCCCCGGCAAAGCCGAAGCTGGTGGCGAGCAGTTGCAGCACCGGGGGCAGCACCAGCGATCCCGCGATCACCCCGATGATCAGCGCGGCCTGCTGCTTCCACGGGGTCGAGCCGACCAGCTGCCCGGTCTTGAGGTCCTGCAGGTTGTCGTTGGCGACAATCGCGATGCCGAACACGAACGAGACGAGGAACAGGGCAAAGGCGATCAGCGGCGCGCGCAGATCCGGAGTGAAGCTGCCGCCGAATAGCGCGCCCACCAGCACCGAGGCGATCAGGATCGAAAGGATGCCCACCCCCGAAACCGGGCTGTTCGAAGTACCGACCAGCCCTGCCATGTAGCCGGTGATGACTGCGGTGAAGATCCCGACGACGACCACGAAGACCAGCGCCAGCGCCAGCACGGCGGGGATGTGATCCGCCAGCGGCCCGCCCTGAACGAAGTTCCACACCAGATAGAGGATCGGCCCGAACATCGCCGCGCTGATCCACAGCACCCAGTTGCCCGGCAGGTCGCGTTCGGTCTGGGCGATGTCCTGCCCAGCCTTGCGCGCCCGGGCCGTGGCCGCGAGGCCGGACAGTCCGCCGAGGATCGATCCCGAAATCCGCACCAACGCCCACAGCGCGGCAATCGCCATCGCGCCTGCGCCGACGATCCGGACCTGTTGGCTGAACACCGTTCCGACCACCTCTTCTGGCGCGCCCGGCACCCCGGCGGTCAGCACGGGCAGCAGGATGAACTTGCCCAGCACCAGCCCGGCCAGCATGGCCATGCCGGTGGCGAGGCCGATCAGGTGGCCAATCGCAACGAGGCCGAGCGAGGTGGTGACGCCGATGGTCCCATAGCCCGCGCCGATCTTGAACACCCTGGAGACTTCCCCGGCGGCGAGCCGCAGCATGGTCAGCACCCCGAACCCGGCCCCCGCGATCGTGCCGAGCAGGATCGTGGCCAGCCCGGCACGGTTCTCGCGCTCGCCCTCGGCATCGCCCATCCCGACGCGCAGGATTTCGGCGCCCGCGACCCCTTCGGGATAGGGCAGGTCGGTATCGATCACCAGTGCGCGGCGCATTGGCACCGACAGCATCACCCCCAGCACCCCGCCCGTGGCGCAGACCAGCATCGTCTCCCAATAGGGGATCTGGCTCCACCAGCCGACGATTACGAAGCTGGGCAGGACGAAGACCATCGTCGCCACCGCCCCCGCCGCGCTGCCGATGGTCTGGACGATGTTGTTTTCGACAATCGTCGCCCCGCCCAGCGTGCGCAGCAGCGCCATCGAGATCACCGCCGCCGGGATCGCGGTGGAGAAGGTCAGCCCGACCCGCAGGCCGAAGTAAACGTTCGCAGCCGTAAACAGGAAGGTCAGCGCCCCGCCCAGCAGGATCGAGCGCAGGGTCAGTTCACGGACCGGATTCGCCGCTTTGCCGTTCATCTTCGTCGCCCTTTCGCTGAATGGCTGGACACAGTGGACAGTGTCATGAGCGGAAAGCCCCTCCCCCCGCAGCGCCGTATTTCAGGGGCGGAACATGGCACGGAATGGCGGGGTAGGAAATGGGGGGAGGAATCGCTCCCAACCATCGTCGCCCCGGGCTTGACCCGGGGCCCAGCTTGCCTTCTGCGCACCGTGCCTACCCGCAAAAGCTGGCCCCCGGATCAAGTCCGGGGTGACGGGTAAGTTTGGCGGGCTGAAGTTAGTTCGCCCCGGCAATCGCCGCGTGGAACGCCTTGACCGCCGCCGTCTCATCCCCGTTCCACACCGCGCCCGATACCGCGAGGAAGTCTGCCCCGGCCCGCACCAGCGGCGCGCAGTTTTCCGGGGTGATCCCGCCGATCGCGACGCAGGGGATTTCCATCAGTTCCTGCCACCAGGTCAGCAGCTCCGGCTCGGCGCGGTGCTCGGTGACCTTGGTGGTGGTGGGGAAGAAGGCGCCGAATGCGACGTAATCCGCCCCCGCTTCACCCGCTTCCATCGCGAGGTGGCGGCTGTTGTGGCAGGTGACCCCGATCTGCGCCTCGCGCCCCAGCCGCTTGCGCGCATCCTCGACTTCGCCGTCGGACTGACCGAGATGAACCCCGTCCGCCCCGATCCGCTTGGCGAGACTGATCGAATCGTTGACGATGAAGGCCACTTCGCGCTCCGCGCAGAGCGCCTGAAGGGGCTCCGCCAGCCGGGCGGCCTGGTGTTCGTCCATATCCTTCACCCGGAACTGGAACGCCGCAACCGGCGCGGCATCGAGCGCGCGGGCAAGCCGGTCCGGGAAGACGCCCGAAACGTCGAGCGGCGAGATCAGGTAAAGCTGGCAGTCAGACATGCGCCGTCCCTAGCCCGCGCGGACGCGCAGGCCAAGTGTTCGGCACAGGTTCAGCAAACGGGCATAGACTGTGAACATGACCACGCGCCCCACCCTGCTCGCTCTCGCCGCCGTGCCCCTGCTGGGCGCCTGCGCCACGGTTCCCGCCAATGCGGGCAGCGTCCGGCTGGGCCAGACCGCCAAGGTCGGCCCGCTGCGCGTCACGCCGCTGCGCGTACTGGAAGACAGCCGCTGCCCGATGGAAGCGCGCTGCGTCTGGGCGGGGCGCGTCCGGTTGGAGGTCCGGGTGGTCCACGCCGGACATCGCGGCGTGCACGAACTCGCCAGCGACCGGCCGCTGGCCGTGGCCGGTGGCAGCTTGGAACTCGCCGGGGTGATGCCGCCAACCAGCACCCAGCACCGGATCGCCTCGCGCGACTACCGCTTCACGTTCCGGTTCGAGCGATCAGACTGAACCCTCTCCGTTCGTGTCGAGCGCAGTCGAGACACGTTTGCGCAGACGTGTGGAGGCTATGCACGACACG
>JAYRMP010000040.1:26725-28208 GCA_041912655.1 Novosphingobium sp.
ACCCTATCCTTTCTTTTCGACCACTGTCTATAAACTTTGGCGCTTATTTTTCTCTACTATGCACCAAACGAACGGACGTAAGGTTTGCCATCCCATACGAAACAGGGGCGGAGCGCCTGCGCGCCCCGCCCCCACTTGTGCCTGGTCAGGCCGCTCAGGCGGTCTTGACGGTCGAGCCCTTGTAGATCTCGTCGATCGCGCCGCCGAGCGAGGCGTTGAATTCATCGTCGCTCATCTGCGCGCGCAGGTCTTCGAGCAGCGCGCGGCTGAAGCTGGCGATGATGCCCTTGTTCTTCGAGAGTTCAACGCAAGCCTCGGGGCGCTTGTATCCGCCCGACAGGGCCACGACGCGCAGCACCTTGGGGTGGCTGGTCAGCGCGTCGAACTTGCCCGGAACCACCGGCAGCGACAGCTTCAGCATGACCTGCTGGCCTTCGGGCAGCTCATCGAGGTTCTTGAGGATTTCGCCCAGCAGGATCTCGTCGCACTGGCTGCGGGTCTCGCTCTTGATGTTCACTTCGGGCTCGATCATCGGCATCATGCCGTGCGACAGCACCTGCTGGCCGACTTCGAACTGCTGCTTGACGACGGCGGCGATGCCCTCGGCATTCGCCGAATTGATCACCGAACGCTCCTTGGTGCCATAGACGCCCAGCGCCTTCGACTTGGTCAGCAGCGCGTCGAGTTCCGGCATCGGCTTCATCAGCTGGACGCCGTTGACCTCGTCCTCAAGGCCCTTGTCGATCTTGATGAAGGGCACGATGCCCTTTTCGATCAGCGCGGCGGGGACCGGCTTGCCGCCGGCAGTGCCGTCCATCGTGCGCTCGAACAGGATCGCGCCGATCACCTTGTCGCCGGTGAACACGGGCGAGGTGATGATGCGTTCGCGCATGGCGTGGATCAGGTCGAACATCCCGGCCTCGTCCGACCAGGCGTCTTCGCTGATGCCATAGCCGGCCAGCGCCTTGGGGGTCGAGCCGCCCGACTGGTCGAGCGCGGCGATAAAGCCGTTGCCGGCGGCCATCTTGGCAGTCATGTCTGCGGTGTTCATAGCGGTGCCATCCTGTCGTTCATACGTATGCGTTGAAGCGCCGATAGCGGCGGATCAGGCCCACCGCAACCGGAGCAGCCAATAAAATCAGGCGGTTTCGAGCGCCTTCACGCCGGGCAGCTCCTTGCCTTCCATCCATTCGAGGAAGGCACCGCCAGCGGTCGAAATATAGGTGAAGTCGTCGGCCACCCCGGCGTGGTTGAGCGCGGCGACGGTATCGCCCCCGCCCGCCACCGAAGTCAGCGCGCCTTCCGCCGTCAGCGCCGCAGCGCTGCGCGCCAGCGCGACGGTTGCGGCATCGAACGGCACCGTCTCGAACGCCCCGAGCGGACCGTTCCACACCAGAGTGCGGCAGGTCTTGAGCACGTCCGCCAGCGCCTCGGCAGCCTGCGGGCCGACGTCGAGGATCATTTCGTCGGCAGCGACTTCATG
>JAYRMP010000041.1:0-27328 GCA_041912655.1 Novosphingobium sp.
GTGGCCACCAGCGACGCCGCATTCCGGGGTGGGGCATGCCCCACCCCGGAATACACCATCGCCTACACCGGAAATTACACCACGAGCGCGGACGCTAACGGCAGCCGAAGCAAAGGCCCCGGACTTCATCGCCTGGCACGTCGCCAACCGGGGCGAGAAGGCATTCTGGACCAAGGTCGGAGCGGCCTGGTTCCACCGCGACCATAAGGGCGTTTCGCTCCAGCTTGAGGTCGTGCCGATCAATGGCCGGATCGTCCTGCGAACGCCGCTCGACGATGGGGCCAAGGAGCAGCCGGGCGCTTAGCGTCCGGTCATGATCGCGGATGCAACGCTGGTACTGGCGCAGCGTTGCATTAGGCCTGTATCGGTTGTCTTTGCACGTGGTGTTAGCGATCTAGCGTTCAGCCCCGGCGACACCACCGCTATGACCTTGCGAAAGCAAGCAGCGGCTCGATCTCGCCACCATCCGCCGCCCTCAGTGCCGCGACATAGGCCCTTCTGGTTTCTCCCGGATCGACCAGATTGGCTCGGCCCCACGTGAAGCGGGGTTGGCCGAGCTCCATCGCGAGCAGGTCAGCGGTCAAGCGGGAGTGCCGACCATTGCCGTTTGGGAATGGATGTATGGACACCAGCCGGTGCGAGAAGCGGATCGCAATCTCGTCCGGCGGGTAAGTGCCGTTGTCTACCCAGTACCGCGCATCTTGGACCAGTTCTCGCACTGCCATGGGAATGCGGTAGGCGTCGATGCCGATATTGCGCGGGGTCTTGCGATACTGGCCTGCCCACTTCCAGACCTCGCCGAACATGCGTTTGTGCAGATCACGCAGGAATGCATCGTCGAGCACGTCAACATTGCGGGCGCGCCGGAGCCAGAGGCTGGCGCGGGTGATGTTGACCTGCTCGGCTTCGTTCAGTTCGGCTCTGGTGGTGATGTATGTCGGAATAAGCTGTTCGCGTTCTTCCGCTTCGAGCGGCGTATTGGCTTCGTCTTCACCGTCATAGAGAGGATCGGTCATTCATCCTCCCACAGGTAGCGCAGCGGCTCATTCAGGATCTCGGCAGTCAGGCGCTCGAGTTCCTCATGCATCTGCCCAGTGGTTAGAGACTGGTTCTCCAGCATCATGCCTTGTGCAACTGGGCCGAACTGATCGAGAGCTTTGGCTGCGGCGCGATCGCGCACGATCTCGTCGAGCGGTGCCTTGGGCACGAGCGCGTAAACAAGCTGGCAGTTGAGCGCCTCGGCAGCCTCACGCAGGGATTTGAGGGTGGTGGCATCTGTCGACTCCGCCTTTTCCAGCGCGACAATACGCGACTGCACCACGCCCATGCGCTTGGCGAGCTGGCGTGATGTCATGCCCAGTGAATCGCGAATAGCGCGCACCCAGCCACCGTGCGGACGCGGAAGGCTCTGTTCCCGCAGAAAGGCGAGCTTCCTGTCGAGGTTTTTTCGGGCCAGTTCGGCTTGCCGATCCTTGATCATCGCAGTTCTCCGCCGCATCTCTGATCACATAAAAGTGATTTTGTCAAAGCATTTTGATCTTTCTTAGATGATCAATTACAATCTAATTGATCATTTATATGCGATCATAAATGTGAAAGCGCTGCGCGCACAGTTTGCGTGCGCTGACTGATATTGGCGCACATGAGGATTCCTACTTGCGAGAATCGCCTTTCAGCTGGTAAAGGTAATCGGCCCACCATTGCGCCATCTCGACGCGTTCGGCCCAATGCGCACCACGATGGTAGGCTGCCCGAACGGCATCCTTATCCTTGTGAGCCAATGCCCTTTCGATGGCATCGGGCGACCACTTGCCCGACTCGTTGAGCAAAGTGCTCGCCATGGCCCGGAAGCCATGGGCGGTCATTTCGTCACCTGAATAACCAAGCCGCCGCAGCGCTGCGTTGACCGTGTTCTCGGACATCGGCGACTTCGGCGTCCTGATCGACGGGAAGACGTATTTCCCGCCGCCCGTGAAAGCCTTCGCCTCCTTTAGCACTGCGATTGCCTGCCTGGATAAGGGCACTGCGTGTTCGAGGCGGGTCTTCATCTTTGCCGGTGGGATGCGCCACACCGCTTCGTCGAGGTCGATCTCCCGCCATTCCGCATGACGCAGTTCCCCTGGACGAACAAAGACCAGCGGCGAGAACAGGAGCGCAAACTTGGTTGTCGGATATCCTTCGTAGCCATCGATTGCGCGGAGCAGTTCGCCCACACGCCGCGAATCGAGGATCGCCGCGAAGTGCTTGGGTTTGCGACTGGCGAGCGCACCGCGCAGATCGCGTGTCGGATCGACCTTGGCCAGCTGGTTGGCAACCGCAAACCGGAACACCTGCCCGGCGAACTGGAGCGTCCGGTGGGCCTTCTCGTCATTCTTGGACGCCTCGTACGGGCGGACAGCCTCCAGAACCTCGACCGGCTCGATCTCGACGATCGGACGGTTGCCCAGCTTCTTTTGCAGTAGGCTCAGAAACCATTCGCGCTTGCGGACGGTCGCTGCCGCCAACCCATCCCGGCGGTTCTTCTCGATATAGGCTTTGGCGACCGCGCTAAACGTGTTCAGTGCACTGATCTTGGCAGCAATCTTGTCGCGGCGCTTCTGATCGGCCGGATCGATGCCTTTGGCCAGGCTCCCCCTGGCCGTATCGCGGGCATCGCGAGCGTCGCGGAGCTTCAATTCCGGATAGGAACCCAGGGCAAGCTTCTTCTCAACCCCGGCACCATTGCGGAATTTCATCCGCCAAAGCCGTCCGCCAGAGGGTGTCACGAGCAGATAAAGGCCCTTCTCGTCGGCAACCTTGTAAGCCTTGGCTTTGGGCTTGAGGGCGCGGATCGCAGTCTCTGTCAGAGCCATTTGGGGGCCTTTCCAATTTGGGGTTGGCGAAGGCCCCCACAAAAGGCCCCCAAATCGTCGCGGCTGTAGGCGAATATCAGCGACCCTTGGCGGCCAAGCCAAGGCAATTTATCGCAGATTTCCGGGGTTTTAGCAACCTTCAGCGGTCAATGGCGAAGGTGGTGGTGGTGCCGCTTACGTGACTCGAACACGTGACCCCATCATTACGAATGATGTGCTCTACCGACTGAGCTAAAGCGGCTTACCATCTTCAAATTTGGAGGCCCGAGCCGGAATCGAACCGGCGTAAACGGATTTGCAGTCCGGTGCGTAACCACTCCGCCATCGGGCCATCCCCCCCATGCGGGCAAGCCCGCGCAGGAACGGCGCCACTAGCTTAGGGCAGCGCGGCGTGCAACCGATTCATGCGGTGCGTTTGAAGCCCAGGGTGCGGCGCGCGGGATCGGCGCTTTCCAGCCGCACTTTCAGCGCCGCGCCGGGCACCACGCCATCGGCGGCAACACGGGCGACGACGGGCAGATCGCAAAGCTGGATGCGGGCGCCGGTTTCGCCGATGTCGGTGACCACGGCCTCGAACTCCTCGTCCACGCGGTGGGCGAGGATCGCGGTTTCGGCGAGGTCGATCGCGGCGCGCTCGATCTGGCCGGAACGCGCCTCGGCCTTGTCCATGACCGCCGGGAGTTGCTCGAAGGCAGCGCTTACGGCTTCGGGAACGGCCTCGCCATTGGCTACGGCAAGCGCGGCGCGCACGACGTAGCGGTCGGCCAGGCGGCGCAGCGGCGCGGTGGCGTGGGCGTAGGTCGCAGCCATCGCCGCATGCCAGGGGGTCTGCCCGGCACGGTACGGGACATAGCTTGCACCGCGTCCGGCGCGGCGCACGGCAAGCATGAAGGCGGCGTGGCGTGGGTCGAGCGGATCGAGTGTCTTTTCGAACTGGGCGAGCGGTGCGGCCGCAGGCCAGTCCATGCCGAAGGCCCGCGCGGTCAGCCGCAGACGCGCCTCAGCATGCGCATCGGGCGCAGCCATGACCCGGAACAGGCCGGTGCGATGGGCCTGCAGCAGATCGGCAACCGCCATGTTGGTCGCCAGCGAGAGCGCGGCGTTCCGCCGTTCGGACGGCAGCAGCGGGCGGAAGCGGAGTTCGAAGCGTCCCTCCGCATCGCGCTCCACTTCCTGCTCGGGCGGATCGACTCGGGCCGCGCCGCGGTGGTCTTCCGCTGCGGCGATCCGGCGGGCGATGGTTTCGAAGCCGGGCGGGAGATCGTCGGCCGCGACAGTCTCGTAGGCGAGCTTCACGCGGCTGCGGATCAGTGCGCGCTGCACTCCGGCGAGGATCACGCCGCCATCGGGGGCGATGCGGGTGGTGAAGACCACGGCGGGGCGCGGGCCATCGGGCAGCAGGCTGGCCGCATCTTCCGCCAGCACGGGCGGATAGAGCCCGGCCTTGCCATCGGGCAGATAGGTCGTGACGCCGCGTTTCCAGGCCTCGCGATCAAGCAGGCCGCCATCATCCACGAACCAGGCGACGTCGGCGATCGCATAGTGCAGCAGGTAATCAGTCCCGGCCGGTTCGATCGCAAAGGCCTGGTCGAGATCGGTTGCGCCCGCCGGATCGAGCGTCACGAAGGGGCGGGCCGTCCAGTCGGCATGGGCAGTTGGCGTGCGCCGCGCCGCAGTTTCCGCATCGGCGGCAACCTCTGGCGGGAAAGCAGCGGGAACGCGGAACTGGTCGCGGATTGCGGCAAGGCCTTGGGCCAGCAGGCGGTCAGGGTCGCGCAGTGCCTTCACCCGACCGGGCTAGCCGCTGGATCGGTTCTTGCCAAGGCAGCGCGGGAAGGGTTTAGAAGTCCGTGCGGCCATTGACGCTGGTCGCCCCTATTTAGTAAGCAACGCTTACAAAAATCTTTGCTGACCCGAGGAGAGCCAATCCCATGAAGACCCGCGCCGCAGTGGCCTTTGCCCCCAAGCAGCCGCTCGAGATCGTCGAGCTTGACCTTGAAGGCCCGAAGGCCGGCGAAGTGCTGGTCGAGATCATGGCGACCGGCGTGTGCCACACCGATGCCTATACGCTGGACGGGTTCGACAGCGAGGGAATCTTCCCCAGCGTGCTGGGTCATGAAGGCGCCGGGATCGTGCGCGAGGTCGGCGCGGGGGTGACCAGCGTGAAGCCGGGCGACCACGTGATCCCGCTCTACACGCCCGAATGCCGTCAGTGCAAAAGCTGCCTTTCGGGCAAGACCAACCTCTGCACCGCGATCCGCGCCACGCAGGGCCAGGGGCTGATGCCGGACGGGACCAGCCGGTTCAGCTACAAGGGGCAGACGATCTTCCACTACATGGGCTGCTCGACCTTCTCGAACTTCACCGTCCTGCCGGAAATCGCGGTCGCCAAGATCCGCGAGGACGCGCCGTTCCAGACCAGCTGCTACATCGGCTGCGGGGTGACCACCGGGGTTGGCGCGGTGATCAACACCGCCAAGGTCCAGGTGGGCGATAACGTGGTGGTGTTCGGCCTTGGCGGGATCGGGCTCAACGTGATCCAGGGCGCGCGGCTGGCCGGTGCGAACAGGATCATCGGCGTCGACATCAACCCGGACCGCGAGGAATGGGGCCGCAAGTTCGGCATGACCGACTTCCTTAACAGCAAGGGGATGAGCCGCGAGGACGTGGTGGCGAAGATCGTCGCCATGACCGATGGCGGGGCGGACTACACCTTCGACGCCACCGGCAATACCGAAGTGATGCGCACCGCGCTGGAGGCCTGCCATCGCGGCTGGGGCACCAGCATCATCATCGGCGTGGCCGAAGCCGGCAAGGAAATCTCCACCCGTCCGTTCCAGCTGGTGACGGGCCGCAACTGGCGCGGCACGGCCTTTGGCGGGGCCAAGGGCCGCACTGACGTGCCGAAGATCGTCGACATGTACATGGCCGGCAAGATCGAGATCGACCCGATGATCACCCACGTGATGGGGCTGGAGGAAATCAACACCGCCTTCGACCTGATGCACGCGGGCAAGTCGATCCGCAGTGTGGTCGTGTTCTAGGCAGACCCCAGCCGTTCGTGTCGAGCGAAGTCGAGACACGGGCGCACGGCATCTCGACTTCGCTCGATGCGAACGGGGAATTGGGAATGGAAACAGTCAGCACCAACCGCAGCCACGGCGGCACCCAGGGGGTCTACACCCACCAGAGCATGGAGACCGGCACGCCGATGACCTTTTCGGTCTTCGTGCCGGATCAAACGCCGGGGGCCAGGCTGCCGGTGCTGTGGTACCTGTCGGGGCTGACCTGCACCCACGCCAACGTCACCGAGAAGGGCGAGTACCGCGCCGCCTGCGCCGAGGCGGGAATCGTGTTCGTCGCGCCCGACACCTCCCCCCGCGGCGAGGAAGTGCCGGACGACGAGGCCTATGATTTCGGCAAGGGCGCAGGCTTCTATGTCGATGCCACCGCCGCGCCCTGGGCCACGCGTTACAGGATGCGCAGCTATATCGAGCAGGAACTGCCCGCGCTGATCGCGCAGCACTTCCCTGTCGACATGGCGCGGCAGGGGATCACCGGCCATTCGATGGGCGGCCACGGCGCGCTGACCATCGGCCTCAGGAACCCCGACAGGTTCCGCTCGGTCAGCGCGTTCTCCCCGATCGTCAGCCCGCTCAATTGCCCGTGGGGCGAGAAAGCGCTGGGCGGTTATCTCGGGCCGGACAAGGCGACCTGGCGTGAATATGACGCCTGCGCGCTGATCGAGGACGGCGCGCGGGTCCCTGCGCTGCTGGTCGACCAGGGCGATGCCGATGGGTTCCTCCACGAACAGCTCAAGACTGGGCTGCTGGTCATGGCAGCGCGGAAAGCGGGCATTCCCGCCACGATCCGGATGCAGCCGGGCTATGACCATTCCTATTACTTCATCTCCAGCTTCATGGCCGATCACGTGCGCTGGCACGCCGAAAGGCTGACGGCGTGAGCGGCCCCAGCCTCGAGGCGATCCTGGCCGATTTTGCACCCGAGCAGGCTTCGCTCCTGCCGATCTGCCACGAGGTCCAGGCCGCGTTCGGCCGCGTCGATGCAGGCGCGGAGGCGGCGATTGCCCGCTATCTCAACCTCAGCCGCGCGGAAGTGCACGGGGTGGTGAGCTTCTACCACGATTTTACGCCCACACCCGATCCGCGCCCCTGCGTCGAACTGTGCCGCGCCGAGGCCTGCCAGGCGCGCGGGGTCGAGGCGCTGGTCGCGGCGGCAGAGGCGGCGGCGGGGAACCGGATTCGGGTGAAGACGGTCTACTGCCTGGGGCTGTGCAGCAGCGGTCCGGCGGCGCGGGTAGGAGACACGCTCCACGCCCGACTGGACGAGGACAAGCTGACCGCCCTGGTGAAGTCGCTATGACAAGGGTGCGGATTTCGGACGATGCGCTGGCGCTGGCCTGCGGCGGCGATGCACTGGCGGCAGCCTTCGCGGGCGCAGGCTGCACGGTGGAGCGGGTCTCCAGCTGGGGCATGCATTGGTTGGAGCCGCTGGTGGAGGTCGATGGCATGGGCTTCGGTCCCGCCGCACCGCAGGACGTTGCGGCGATCCTCTCCGGCACCAGCGACAAAGCCATCGGCAGAATCGCCGAGCACCCCTTCCTCAAGGGCCAGCAGCGCCTGACCTTCGTCCGCGCCGGACGCACCCGCCCGCTCAGCCTTGAGGACTACGCCGCAACCGGCGGCTGGGCCGCGCTCACCCGAGCGCGCGACATGGCGCCTGCCAAGGTCGTCGCCGAAGTGCTGCAATCGGGCCTGCGCGGGCGCGGCGGGGCGGGCTTCCCGGCGGGGATCAAATGGCAGACCGTCGCCAATGCAAAGGCCCCGCGCAAATATGTCGTCTGCAATGCGGACGAGGGCGACAGCGGCACCTTTGCCGACCGGATGCTGATGGAAGGCGATCCCTTCCAGCTGATCGAGGGCATGGCCATCGCCGCCCACGCGGTCGGTGCGGGCCTGGGCTACATCTACGTCCGCAGCGAATACCCCCACGCGATCACCAAGCTGCGCCGCGCCATCGCGCTGGCGGCAGAGCACATCGCGCCATTTGCGCTGGAAGTGCGGGTCGGCGCGGGCGCCTATGTCTGTGGCGAGGAAACCTCGCTGCTCAACTCGCTGGAGGGCAAGCGCGGCGAGGTCCGCGCCAAGCCGCCGCTGCCCGCACTGGAGGGCCTGTTCGGCTCCCCGACCGTGGTCAACAACGTCCTGACCCTCGCCGCCGTGCCGCACATCCTTACGCCGGGCGGAGCCAGCCTCTACGACAGCCTTGGCATCGACCGTTCGAAGGGCACCATGCCGATCCAGCTGGCCGGGAATATCCGCCATGGCGGGCTGTACGAGACGGCATTCGGGATCAGCCTCGATGCTCTGGTGAACGAGATCGGCGGCGGCACGGCTTCGGGCCGTCCGGTCAAGGCGGTGCAGGTCGGCGGGCCGCTCGGTGCCTATATCCCGCCTGCGCAATTCCACCTGCCGCTCGATTACGAAGCCTATGCCGGGGCCGACGCGCTGATCGGGCACGGCGGGATCGTGGTGTTTGACGACACGGCGGACATGGGCGCGCTCGCCCGCTTCGCCTTCCAGTTCTGCGCGGCGGAAAGCTGCGGCAAGTGCACCCCCTGCCGGATCGGCTCGACCCGCGGCGTGGAACTGATCGACCGCATCCGCAGCGGCGGCAAGGCGCAGGCCGACCAAGTCGAGGCCCTCCCCCAGATGCACAACGCCCGCAAGGCCGGGCGCAGCCGCGACGAAGATCTCCAGCTGCTGGAAGACCTGTGCGAGACGATGCAGCTCGGCTCGCTCTGCGCTCTGGGCGGGTTTACGCCCTATCCGGTGCGCTCGGCGCTGAAGCATTGGCCGGAGGATTTCGGCGCATGATCCTCGGCGCGGTCCTGGCGGGCGGGCAGTCCAGCCGCTTCGGCAGCGACAAGGCGCTGGCCGAGCTGGACGGTGCGACCCTGCTGGCCCGTGCGGTGGATAGCCTCTCGGCCTGGTGCGAAAAGGTGGTGGTGGTCGGCCGCGAAGAGGCCCCTGCCCCGACCCTGCCCGACTGGCCGCAGGCCGGCATGGGACCGCTCGGCGGGATCGCCGCCGCGCTGCACCTGGCGCGCGACGAGGATTACGAGGCGGTGCTGACGCTGGGCGTCGACACGGCGGACCTGCCGGACGACCTGCCCGCGCTGCTTGCCCCCGCCCCCGCCTATCTCGCCTCGCAGCCGGTGATCGGCCTGTGGCCGGTGAGCGCGGCGGCGGCGGTGGAGGCAATCCTGCGCGGAACCGGCAAGCATTCGCTGCGCGCGCTCGCCGAGCGCACCGGCGCAAGGGCGGTGCGGCTGGAGCGCGAACCTGCTAATATCAACACAGAGGCCGATCTCGCCGCGCTGCGGGACAAGGCCGGGGAGACAGGCGATGGGCTATGAACGGCAGGCCGATTTCGGCACGCCCGAGGTCCGCTCGGACAGTGCGGTAACGCTCCAGATCGACGGGCGCGCAGTGACCGTGCCCGCCGGGACCAGCGTGATGCGCGCGGCGGCAGAGTGCGGCGGCTCGATCCCCAGCCTCTGCGCCACCGACAGCGTGAAAGCCTTCGGTTCGTGCCGGGTGTGCCTGGTCGAGATCGAGGGCGCGCGCGGTCTTCCAGCCAGCTGCACTACGCCCGTTGCCGAAGGCATGGTGGTGCGCACCCAGAGCGAGCGACTGGCCCGCGTGCGCAAGGGCGTGATGGAGCTCTACATCTCCGACCACCCGCTCGACTGCCTGACCTGCAGCGCCAACAATGATTGCGAGCTTCAGGACACGGCCGCCGAAGTGGGCCTGCGCGACGTGCGCTATGGCTATGCCGGTGCCAATCACCTTGGCGCGCCGACCGACGGCTCCAACCCCTATTTCGACTTCGACCCGAGCAAATGCATCGTCTGTTCGCGCTGCGTGCGCGCCTGCGACGAGGTGCAGGGGACGCTCGCCCTGACCATCGACGGGCGCGGCTTTGCCAGCGTGGTCAGCGCCGGTCAGGCGGGCGACGATTTCCTCTCCAGCGAATGCGTCTCCTGCGGCGCCTGCGTCGCTGCCTGCCCGACCGCGACCCTGCAGGAAAAGGCGGTGAAGGAGATCGGCAAGCCCGAGCGCGCGGTGGTTACCACCTGCGCCTATTGCGGAGTCGGCTGCACCTTCCGCGCGGAACTGCGCGGTGAACAGCTGGTGCGGATGGTGCCGTGGAAGGACGGCAAGGCCAATCGCGGCCATTCCTGCGTCAAGGGCCGCTTCGCCTGGGGCTATGCCAATCACCAGGACCGCATCACCCGGCCGATGATCCGCGAGTCCATCGAACAGCCGTGGCGCGAGGTCAGCTGGGAGGAAGCGCTCATCTACACCGCCGGCAAGCTCAACGCGATCAAGGCGCAGTACGGCGCGCGGGCGCTGGGCGGGATCACCTCCAGCCGCTGCACGAACGAGGAGGTCTGGCTGGTCCAGAAGCTGGTCCGTTCGGGCTTTGGCAGCAACAACGTCGATACCTGCGCGCGGGTGTGCCATTCGCCCACCGGCTACGGCCTGTCCAAGACCTATGGCACCAGCGCGGGAACGCAGGATTTCGATAGCGTCATGGACGCCGATGTCGTGCTGGTGATCGGCGCCAACCCGACCGACGGCCATCCGGTCTTCGCCAGCCGGTTGAAGCGTCGCCTGCGGCAGGGCGCGAAGCTGATCGTGATCGACCCGCGCCGGATCGATCTCGTCCGCAGCCCGCATATCGAAGCGGCGCATCACCTTGCGTTGCAACCAGGCACCAATGTCGCTGTGTTGACGGCGATCGCCCACGTGATCGTCACCGAGGGGCTGGCCGACGAAGCCTTCATCCGCGAACGCTGCGACCTCGACGAATACCGGGACTGGGCGCGCTTCGTGGCCGACGAGCGCCACAGCCCGGAGCGTCTGGAGGCGGTGACGCGCGTTCCGGCGCAGGACCTGCGCGCAGCCGCGCGGCTCTATGCCACGGGTGGCAACGCGGCGATTTACTATGGCCTTGGCGTGACCGAGCACAGCCAGGGCTCCTCCACCGTCATGGCCATCGCCAACCTTGCGATGGCGACCGGCAATATCGGCCGGTCGGGCGTTGGCGTGAACCCGCTGCGCGGGCAGAACAACGTGCAGGGAAGCTGCGACATGGGCAGCTTCCCGCACGAGTTGCCCGGCTATCGCCACATCTCGAACGGGGACGTCCGCGCCAGTTTCGAGGCGGACTGGGGGGTAGCCCTCGATGCCGAGCCGGGCCTCAGGATCAACAACATGCTGGATGCCGCGATCGACGGGTCGTTCCGCGCGATCTACATCCAGGGCGAGGACATCCTCCAGTCCGATCCCAACACCCACCATGTCGCGGCGGGGCTCAAGGCGATGGACCTGGTCATCGTCCACGACCTGTTCCTCAACGAAACCGCGAACTACGCCCATGTCTTCCTGCCGGGCAGCACCTTCCTCGAAAAGACCGGCACCTTCACCAATGCCGAGCGCCGGGTGCAGATGGTGCGCAAGGTGATGGAACCCGCCAACGGGTATGAGGACTGGCAGGTCACGCAGGAACTGGCGCGGGCGATGGGCCTTGGCTGGGACTACGCGGACAGCAGCCAGATCATGGACGAGATCGCCCGGCTTACCCCCAGCTTCGCACGCGTCAGCCACGCGCGGCTCGATGCCGAAGGCTCGCTGCAATGGCCGGTCAACGAGGCCCATCCGGACGGTAGCCCGATCATGCACGTGGACGGCTTCGTGCGCGGCAAGGGCAAGTTCATCGTTACCGATTACGTGCCGACCGACGAGAAGACCGGCCCGCGCTATCCGCTGCTGCTGACCACTGGCCGCATCCTCAGCCAGTACAACGTCGGCGCGCAGACGCGGCGCACGGCCAACACCGTGTGGCACGCGGAGGATCTGCTCGAAATCCACCCGCTCGATGCCGAGAACCGGGGGATCAAGGAGGGCGACTGGGTGCGCCTCGCCAGCCGCACCGGCGAGACGACGCTGCGCACGACCGTGACCGACCGGGTCGCGCCGGGGGTCGTCTATACCACCTTCCACCACCCCGCGACGCAGGCCAATGTCGTGACCACGGAGTTTTCCGACTGGGCGACCAACTGCCCGGAATACAAGGTGACCGCGGTGCAGGTGCTGCCCAGCAACGGCCCCACCGACTGGCAGGAAAGCTATGCCAGCTGGTCCGAAAAGAGCCGCCGCATCGCGGTGGAACCGGCTGAGTAGCGCCAAGTGGACCTCGCCCGCCTGACCTACATGGCCAATCAGATTGCCCGCAACCTCGCCCCCCAGGGCGAGGCGGCGGCGGTGGAGCTGACCTGCCAGCACCTCAGGGATTTCTGGGACCCGCGGATGAAGGCCGCGATCCTTAGCGGGGATCGCGCCGGGCTCGACCCGATTGCCCGCGCGGCGGTGGAGCGGCTGGCTAGTCCCGCCGGCTGAGCAGCAGCCCGGCCAGCATCGCCGCGCAGAACAGCCCGGCGCTGACCGGCTGGACGGCAAGGTCGAGCAGCGCCGGCCCCGGGCACAGGCCGACGATCCCCCAGCCGATCCCGAACAGCGCCGCGCCGCCCAGCAGGCGCGCATCGATGGCGCTCTGCCCCGGCTCGCCCAGAACGTCGCCGCACAGCGCCGTCCCGCGCCGCGCCGCCAGCCAATAGAACGGCGCCGCGACCAGCAGGCCGCCGCCCATGACGAAGGCGAGGCTGGGATCCCAGCGTCCGGTCACGTCAAGGAAACCGATGACCTTGTCGGGGCTCGCCATGCCGGAAAGCGCGAGGCCGAGGCCGAACAGCAGGCCCGAGACGAGGGCAATCGCGATCCTCACAGCCAGCCTCCCATGCGGCGCACCAGCACCGTCAGCACGGCGACGGCCATGAACACCGCCACCGCCGCGAGCGAGCGCTTGGAAAAGCGCGCCAGCCCACAGATGCCGTGGCCGCTGGTGCACCCATTGCCCAGCCCGGTGCCGATTCCGACCAGCAGCCCGCCGATCAGCAGCGCGGGAATGGACGCCTTCTCCAGCCCGGCGGCCAGGCGCGGCCCAGCCTGCGCAGCGGCCGCCAGCCCGGCGAGCAGCAGCCCGCCAAGGAAGGCCAGCTGCCAGCCACGATCCGGCCCGCGCACGCCCAGGCGCAGGATGCCGCTGATCCCGGCGATATGGCCGGTGCCAAGCCGCAGCAGGCCGGCGGCGAGCCCGATCAGCGCGCCTCCGGCCAGCGGAGCGGCGACCGAGAAGGGTGCCAGTTCCACCTGATCAGAACTTCACGCCGGCCGACAGGCCGAACGAGGTTTCGCCCAGCCACACGTCCGCCTCGCCGCCGCCATAGGGCGCCGGAATCGAGCCGCTGCCGCGCACCGTCTGCGAAGGCGCGTGCATCGCATAGGCCGTCAGTTCGAGGCCCGACGAGGTGGTGTAGGTTGCGCCCGCAGTGATGTGGTGGGCAACCACGCCCGGAGCCAGAATGTTGAACAGGGTTTCCGAGGCCGGAACCGGGTTTTCCGAATGGCCGTAGCCCGCGCGCAGGGTCCAGCTGGGGCTGGCGACATAGGTTGCGCCGAGCTTCCACACGGTGATGTCGCGCCAGCCGAAGCCTGGGCCGTTGTCCGCGCCAAGCGGCTTGCCGGTGAACAGCACCGAGAGCGGATTGCCGACCGAGGCGATGTCCGAATATTCGATCCGCTTGACGTCGGCGGCAATGGTCAGGGCCGGCACCGGCTTCACCGCGATGCCCGCCCCGTAGGAGGCGGGAACGTCGAACCCGCCCTGCCCGGCGAAGAGGCCAGCGTACTTCTCGAACCGGCCTGTCCAGATCCGCGACTGGTAGAAGGCACCCACGCTGAAGCTGTCGCTGAGCTTGCCGAGGTAGCCGACCCGCATGCCCGCGCCCGCCGACCAGTCGGTGCCGCGGTTGGTGAAGGCGGCAGGCGCCTGCGAAGCGGCGGAAAACGGCTGGATGCCCCGCGCCTCGAAGCCCTGGACCACCACGACCGGCGAAACGCCGACGCTGTGACCGGGGGCAAAGCGCACCGCGAGCGTCGGGGTGATGAAGATCTGCTTGAGGTCGACCCCCGCCGGGCCGCTGGCGCCGAAGGCGCCAAAGGGATTGGTCTTGTAGCTCGTGTTCATCCCGCCGTTGCCATAGATCGCCAGGCCGACCGCGACGTTGTCCGACAGCGGACGGACATAGCCGATTTCCGGCAGGATGAAGGGATTGGCGCCATTGCCGCTGTAGCTGCCATTCAGGCCCGCGCCATTGCCCCGGATCGTCGCGCCGCGATCGGGCACGAACACTTCGAACCCGGCATCGAGCCGGTGGCCGACTTCGACAGCTGCGGCCGGATTGGCGGCGACCGACAGGGCATCCTGCGGCTGAGCGATGCCCGCGCCGGCCGAACCCTTGGCCTTGGCGCCATAGCCGTTGAGGAAATAGCCGTCGGTGGCATGGGCCGGGGCGGCGGAGAGTACGGTCGCGGCGGCGGCAAGCGCGGCGAGCGGAAGGGCGGTTCTGGTCATGGATGCTCTTTCGAATGCACGGTTCACGAAACGACGAGCATCCTTGGCAGGGTAGCGCATCAACGGGTCCGGCTGGCACAGGCCCGCGCCGGAGAGAGGCGATGGAATGCGGGCAACCCCGCATCGTCTCTGTATCAGCAGCATCTAATGAACCAGGGCCGAGAGGGTCAACGCAGCAAACCGGATCACGCCGGTAGAATTTCTGCGCCCCCGCAAAGCTGGGTTTTTGAAGAGCGCGGTGCGTCAGCCGCAAAGCCGCGCGCAACCCCGATGTGGGGCGCGCGAAGGTCGTATTGCCCGCTGTCTGCGGGGAAAACGTGTGCGATCTCAGAGCTATAGCTAACAGACCTTGCCGGACCGCGTACTTGGCACTAGCAGCGCACCTTGTGTCATGGGTTGCCCGGGAAACCGGGCCTAAGAGGGAAGCGGGTTCCAATCCCGCGCTGCCCCCGCAACTGTGACCGGGGAGCGGACCGCCGCTTACGCCACTGGCTTTGGCCGGGAAGGCAGGCGGGCCGCGAAGATCCGGGAGCCAGGAGACCTGCCTGTGACCGTCGTTCCGCGCCGGGCGGGGTGTACCGGAATGCAGCGTGGCCAGCACACCAGTGCAGGCCTCTCGCCATGAACGGCAATCGTTCGTGACGGGAGTATTGCGCGTGAAATACACTAAATTCAGTATCTTAGTTGGATCATCCGTGCTTGTCGTGGCCAGTCCGGCGCTGGCAGCAGAGGCGGCTCAGCCTGGCGATGATGCGGGCAGCATCGTGGTGGTCGCGACCGGATTTGCCCGCAGCGCCGATGAGACCGGCCAGGCGATCTCGGTGATTACCCGCGAGCGGCTGGACCAGTTGCAGAGCGTGACCGTGGCCGATGCGCTCGCCACCCTGCCCTCGGTCAGCCTGTCGCGGCGCGGCCCCGTGGGCACGCAAACCGGCGTTTTCGTGCGCGGCGCCAACACCTCGCAAACGCTGGTGCTGGTCGACGGGGTGCGCGTCAACGACCCCTCCAGCCCCAACGCCGCCTTCGACTTCGGCGGGCTGCTGGCGGGCAATGTCGAGCGCATCGAATTGCTGCGCGGCCCCAACTCGATCGTCTGGGGCAGCCAGGCGATCGGCGGGGTGGTCAACATCGAAACCGCACTGCCTGCAACGGCACTGACCCTGCGCACCACGGCCGAATACGGCACCTACGATACCTTGAGCGGCCAGGTGAGCATTGCGGGATCGAGCGGCGCGCTGGGTTACAGCCTCGGCGGGGCGTTCTATCGCACGGAAGGCTTCTCGGTCTTCTCCGGCGGGAGCGAGCGCGACGGCAGCCGCCAGGCCGCGCTCAACGGACGGATCGCGCTGACGCTCGCGGAAGGGGTCGAGCTCGACCTGCGCGGAGCGTGGAGCGACGGGCGCACCGACTACGATTCGGCCTTCAGCGGCGGGGCCAATTCGCTGGCGGAGGCGCACAACCGGCAGTGGTTCGGCTATGCCGGGGTGAACTTCACCGCCGCGGGCGGGCGGCTGAAGAGCCGGATCGCGGTCAGCCGCAGCGATATCGACCGGGTCGGGACCGATCCGGTGGTGTTCAGCTTCAACAACTATGTCGCGGCCGGGGTGACCGACCGGATCGAGTATCGCGGCGCCTACGAGCTCAGCGACGGGGTGACGCTGTTCGCCGGGCTGGAGCACGAGCACGTCCGCTCGAGCACCTCCTACGAAGGCGCCGCGCCCGACCGCGCCAGCAACCGGATGACCGGCGGCTATGTCCAGCTCAGCCTGCGTCCGCTCGACTGGCTGACCCTGACCGGCGGGGTGCGGCACGACCACTACAGCGACTACGGCGGCCACACCACGCTGGGCGGCAACCTCGCCTACAGCCCCAACGGCGGTGCGACCGTGCTGCGCGCGACCTATGCCGAGGGGTTCCGTGCGCCGACCCTGACCGAGGGCCAGCCGCCCTATGGCAACCCGGCGCTGAAGCCGGAAACCGCGCGCAATCTCGATATCGGGATCGAGCAGCACCTGCTGGACGGCCGGGCCTCGCTCGCGCTGACCTGGTACCGCCGCCGCTCTAACGACCTGATCACCTTCTCCTTCGCCAGCTTCATGTCCGAGAACATCGGCCGGGTCGAGGCGGACGGGATCGAGCTGGGGCTGGTCCTCCGCCCCGTGCCGCGCCTGCGGATCGAGGCGAACTACGCGCGCGCCAGTGCCGTCAACCGCTCCGCCCCGAACGAGGGCAAGCGCCTGCCGCTCCGCCCGCGCGACACCGCGCACCTCACCGCCGACTGGGACAGCCCGCTGGGGCTCAAGCTGGGCGCGACGCTGACGCTGGTCGGTGACAGCTTCGACGACAACGCCAACCTGGTGCGGATCGATGGCTATGGCCGGGTCGATGTCCGGGCAAGCCTGCCGCTGGGCGAGCGGGTCGAGCTGTTCGGGCGGGTCGATAACCTGACCGGCGAACGCTACGAGACCGTGTCCGGCTATGCCACGCCGGGCCGCTCCGTGTTCGCGGGCGCAAGGCTGAGGATCTAGGACGATGCGGGCGCGGCTGTCCCTTGCGGTGATCGCGGTCCTGCTGGCGGCAGGCTGCACCCGCCCGTCCGCCCCCGCCGCGCCCCAGCCCGCCGCTGCGGGGATCGTCAGCCTCAACCCCTGCACCGATGCGATCCTGACCGAAGTCGCGGACCCGCAGCAGATCCGCGCCCTTTCCGCCTACAGCAGCGACCCGCAGTCCAGTTCGATGAATGTCGAGCGCGCCCGTCTCCTGCCCGCAACGACCGGCACGGTCGAGGAGATCGCAGCGCTGCGACCGGCGCTGGTCATTTCCGGCAACTTCACCCCGCCCGCCACCCGGCAGGCGCTGAACCGGCTGGGCATCCGCTTGGTCGAATTCCCCATCGCCGGTTCGGTCGAGGAAAGCGTGGCGCAGGTCCGCGCGATTGCCGCGCTGGCCGGTCATCCCGAACGCGGCGAGGCGCTGGCCGGACGGATCGCCACCGCGCTGGAGCAGGCCCGCCCCCACGGCAACAGGCTGATCACCGCGCTGGTCTGGCAATCGGGCGGGATCGTGCCAGGCGAAGGCACCCTGATCGCCGACCTGCTGCGCCGCACTGGTTTTGCCAATGCCGCCGCGATGCGCGGGCTGGGGCAGGCGGACTTCCTGCCGCTCGAACGGGTGATGGCCGATCCGCCTGCGGTGATCCTCGCGGCCGGCGGCCACTCGGGCGAAGACCGGATGCTCGATCATCCCGCGCTTCAGCGGCTCCCCGCCACCCGGCGCGCGGCCTTCAGTTCCTCGCTGCTGTGGTGCGGCGGGCCGACCATCATCCCCGCCGCCGCGCGGCTCGCGCAAGTGCGTGCCGCACAGGTCAGCAGCCGGTGACGCGGCTCAACCTCTCGTTGCTCGCCGCGCTCGCGCTGGCGCTGCCTCTATCGCTGCTGGCGGGCAAGGTGTGGATCGATCCGCTGCATCCGGTGCTGCCCAACGCCGTAGCGATCCTGCTGGAACTGCGCCTGCCGCGCGCGCTGCTGGCGCTGACGCTGGGCGCGGGGCTGGGCGCGGCGGGGGCGGCGATGCAGGGCTACCTGCGCAATCCGCTGGCCGATCCCGGACTGTTCGGAATTGCTCCTTCCGCCGCGCTCGGCGCGGTGCTGGCGCTGTGGCTGGGCCTTGCCGCGCAGCGCTGGGCCTTGCCAGCCTTCGCCCTGACCGGCGCGGGCGGCGCGATGGCCCTGCTGGCGCTGATCGCCGGGCGCCAGGCCGATGGCCACAGTGGCGGCGTGGCCCTGTTCACCCTTGCGGGCATGATGATCGCGAGCCTTGCCGGAGCGCTGATGAGCCTCGCGATCAGCCTGTCGCCCAGCCCCTTTGCCCAGTCGGAGATCGTCACCTGGTTGATGGGCGCGCTGACCGACCGGGGCTGGCACGAGGTCTGGATCGCCGTGCCGTTGACCGCGCTCGGCCTGGTCCTGCTGCGCCTCGCCGGGCCGGGGCTGGACGCACTGATCCTGGGCGAGGCGGCTGCCCGCTCGCTCGGGCTCGATCCCCGGCGCTTGCAGGCCTTGCTTGTCCTTGGTGTCGGGCTGACCATCGGCGCGGGGGTGGCGGTGGCCGGGATCATCGGCTTTGTCGGGCTGATGGTGCCGCACCTCGTACGCCCGTTTACCGACCGGCGCCCATCGCAGCTGATCATGCCTTCGGCGCTGGCCGGAGCCCTGTTGCTGCTGGTCGCCGATTGCCTGTGCCGCGTGCTGCCGCTGGTCAGCGAACTGCGGCTTGGCGTGGCGCTCAGCCTGGTCGGTGCGCCGTTCTTCCTCGCCCTGCTGCTGCGGCTACGCCGCTCGCCCAACTTCGACCGGGGGCTCGGCTGATGACGCTCAGCGCATCCGGCCTTGCCCTTTCGGGCCGTCTTGCCGGCATCGACCTGACGCTGCGCCCGGGCGAGGTGACCGCCATCGTCGGCCCGAACGGCGCGGGCAAATCGAGCCTGATCGGCTGTCTCGCGGGATTGCTGCGCCCGGCCGCTGGCTGCGTTGCGCTGGACGGGCAGGACCTTGCCGCCATGCCCCCGCGCGAGCGGGCACGGCGGATCGGCTACCTGCCGCAGGACCCGGAAGTCGCCTGGGACGTCAGCGTCGAGACGCTGGTGGCGCTCGGCCGCCTGCCGTGGACAGGCGCGCCGCTGCACCGCGCGCACTCCAACGCTGCCGAGGATGCGGCAGCGGTCGGCGCGGCACTGCGGGCGATGGAGCTTGAGGAGCTGCGATCCCGTCCGCTCTCGCGGCTGTCCGGGGGGGAGCGCGCGAGGGCGTTGGCCGCGCGGGTGCTGGCGGGCGATCCGGCGTGGATTCTGGCCGACGAGCCACTCGCCAATCTCGACCTTGCCCATGCCGCCGCGCTGGTCCGCCTGCTGCGCGCGGAAGCTGCAAACGGACGCGGCGCGGTGCTGGTGCTTCACGATCTGGCGACGGCGATGAACCGCGCCGACCGGGTGATCGTGCTCGACCAGGGGCGCATCGCCGCCGACGGCAGTCCGCAGCAGGCGTTGACCGCCGAACTGATCGAGCGAATCTGGCGCCTGCCGGTGCGCTGGGTCGGCGAAGCCGGAGCCCGCGCGCTGGCGACGGGCTGAAGCCGCGCCTTACTGGTCGGTGAAGTTGGCCTTGCGCTTTTCCATCTGGCTCATCACCGCCTCGATCTGGTTGCGGGTGCCCATCAGCTTCTGCTGCTCGACGCTTTCCGCCATCAGAATCTCGTCGGTTGTGGATTCGAGATAGCGGTTGAACAGCCGCTTGGCGGCGCGCTGGGCATCGGGATTGCGATTGGCGATGTCCGCCGCAATCGCCGTGGCGCGGGCGACCGGGTTGGCATCGACGATCGTCGCGAAGCCGTATTCGCGGGCCTGCTCGCCGTTGAATTCACGGTTGGTGAAGGTCAGTTCGCGCAAGGTATCGTCGCGCACGGTGCCCTTCCACAGCGCATAGCCCGCCATGTCGGGCACCAGCCCCCACTTCATCTCCATCACCGCCAGCCGCGCGGTGGGATCGATCACGCGGATATCGGCGCCGCTGGCGATCTGGAGGCCGCCGCCAAAGCACACCCCGTGGACCGCCGCGATCACCGGCACCGGCAGCTTGCGCCACTGCATCGCCACCTGCTGCGGCATGTTGGCATTGCCGTGGGTCCGCTCGGTCAGCGGATTGTCGCGGTGACGGCCGGGATTGGCCATCGAGCCCATGTCGAGCCCGGCGCAGAAGCTGCGTCCCTCGCCCGACAGCACCACGGCACGCAGGCCCGCCATGTCATACAGCGCACGCCCGGCATCGATCAGCGCGGCGAACATGTCCGGATCGAGCGCGTTCATCTTGTCGGCGCGGATCAGCCGCACCTGCGCGACGCCGTCGCTGCCCATGCTGATCGTCACGCGGCCCGGAGGGTTCATTTCAAGCATTTCAGTCATCCCGCAGTTACGGTGCCTGGTGCACCTGTTCGCGGGCCTGTTCCTCGCCCAAACGCAGGTAACCGTCCAGAGCGAATTGCGTCCTGCCGCCTGCGGAAGCGGACGCTGGGCCTACGGCAAGACGATAGCCGCCCTCCGCGGTCGTCTCGATCAGCCCATCCAGGCCGGAGATGCGCAGCTTCTGCCGCAAGCGGCTGACGTGGACCGCCAGCGAATTGGTTTCGGGGCGGAACGCCAGCCGCCACACGTCGCTCAGCAGGTTGCGGCTGCCCACGATCTCACCCGGGGTGTCGGCCAGCCGCCAGAGCAGCGCAAATTCTCGCGGATGCAGGCCAAGCGCCCGGCCCGCGACGAAAGCCTCGCGCGCCAACAGGTCGAGCTTCAGCGGGCCGACCTGGCGGTGGCGGGGAAGCGAATGGATCTGCTCCTCGATCCTCAGTGCGCGGCTTTCCACTTCCTCCAGATGGGGCTGGGCACCGATCGCATCGCCGAAGCCAAGCCGCAGCAGCCGCGCGCGTTCCAGCGCATCGTCGACCCCCACCACCAGCACCCGTCGGCGGCGCGCCGGAGCCGCGCCGAACAGCGTCACCCATTCGCCCAGCACGAGCCGCGCGGGCATGGCAATCAGGGGCAGAACCTCGCCATCGGGAACGGCTTCGTTCTCCCGCAGCAGCTTCCACCCCAGACGGCGCAAATCGCACCCGACCGGGACCGGCCCGGCCGCAAACCATTGGAAGTGACGCAAAGACCCCCCGCGCACACCGCAATCGAATCGGGCGTTGACGCAACTATAGATTCTTGCAGGGCGCAAGCGTGGTTAACGCGATTTCGGTGGGATTTTGGGAGGTTGGAGGGAGACTCTGATTGGTGCGCTATCGACATCCGTCCATAGCTTGGCCTTGCCGGCCCGCTCCCCCGGCGAGTCTTTTGTTTGGTGCGCCAATCGCCTCCGCGATTGGCTTGCAACACCAGCCCGCTCCCCCGGCCCGACCACCCACAGGGTACCATAAATGGGTGGTCGGGCCGGGGGAGCGGGCTGGTGTTGCAAGGGAGGCCCGGATGGGCCTCCCGCACTCATCAAATCACGCCGCCGAGCTGTTGACGCCCATGCTCTGCAGATAGCGCCGGATGTTGCGGGCGGCCTGGCGCAGGCGCTGCTCGTTCTCGACCATGGCGATGCGGACGAAGCCTTCGCCTTCCTCGCCGTAGCCGACACCGGGGGCAACCGCGACTTCGGCGTGGGTCAGGAGCTGCTTGGAAAATTCCAGGCTGCCCATGTCCTTCAGCGCCGGGGGCAGCGGTGCCCAGGCGAACATCGAGGCCTTGGGGCTGGGAATGTCCCACCCCGCGCGCCCGAACGCCTCGACCATCACGTCGCGGCGCTTCTGGTAGAGCACCCGGTTCGCTTCGACGATGTCCTGCGGGCCGTTGAGCGCGGCGCAGGCCGCCGCCTGGATCGGGGTGAATGCTCCATAATCGAGGTAGCTCTTCACCCGGGTCAGCGCGGCGATCAGCCGCTGGTTGCCGACCGCAAAACCGACGCGCCAGCCAGCCATCGAAAAGGTCTTGGACATCGAGGTGAACTCCACCGCCACGTCCTTGGCGCCGGGCACCTGGAGGATCGAAGGGGTGGGGTTGCCATCGTAATAGAGCTCCGAATAGGCCAGGTCCGACAGCACCCAGACCTTGTTCTCCTTCGCCCAGGCGACCAGCCGTTCGTAGAACGCGAGGTCGACCGTCTCCGCCGTCGGGTTCGACGGATAGTTGACGATCAGGATCGACGGGCGCGGCACGGTGAAGGCCATCGCCCGGTCGAGCGATTCCCAATAGCGTTCGTCCGGCGTGGTCGGGACCGAACGGATCGTCGCCCCGGCGATGATGAAGCCGAAGGTGTGGATCGGGTAGCTGGGGTTGGGCGCCAGCACCACGTCGCCCGGCGCGGTGATCGCGGTGGCAAGGCTGGCGAGGCCCTCCTTGCTGCCCATGGTCATCACCACTTCGGTCTCGGGATCGACGTCGACCCCGAAGCGGCGGCCATAGTAGTTGGCTTGGGCCTTGCGGATGCCGGGAATGCCCTTGGACGCCGAATAGCCGTGGGCGCCGGGCTTCTGCGCCACCTCGCACAGCTTGTCGATGACGTGCTGCGGCGGGGGCAGGTCGGGGTTGCCCATGCCAAGGTCGATGATGTCCCTACCGGCTGCGCGTGCTGCTGCCCGCATGCCGTTGACTTCGGCGATGACATAGGGCGGCAGTCGCTTGATGCGGTAGAATTCTTCGGACATTGGACCTTTCCAGTTTGCGTGGCGCCGTCGCGGCGCGGGGGCCTTATCGGGGATTGGCGCGCAAATCGCCAGCCCGATTGAGCACAAGGGCCGTAATTGCCACCGGCAGCCCCCAGGCGAGCCAGGCATCGGCCACGTAGAACGCCTCGTAATGGCGCATCGAACCGTAAATCGCGAACAGCGCGAGGTAGACGCGGAAGAACACCGCGCCGCTAGTCGCCGCCGCCATAAGCAGCATGCAGGCGCGGTGCTGCGCGACCCGGCCGGCGCGGATGTGACGAATGCCCAGCCCCAGCAGCGCCAGCCACACCAGCCCCTGCGCGGTGAAGCCCAGCGCCGAGCCCAGCGTGACCGGGGCAACCAGCGCGACCGGAAAGGCGGTCACCCCCGCAACCAGCACCACCGCTGCCGTCGCCCGCGCCACGGGGCGGTGCCATTCCCCCCGCTGGCGCAGCAGGATCGACAGCGGCACCAGCACCAGTGCCAGCCCGCCCGCCACCATGTGCAGCGGGAACAGCAGCGGCATCAGTTCCACCTTGATCGCCAGCGCCTCGGGGAAGTCGTCGACCATCCACGGCGCGCGTAAAGCCTTCCACGCAGTGGAGATTACAAAGCCCGCGATTGCTGTTAGAACCACTCCGCGCAGGACCTGCAGCGCCATGCTGCCAAACAGGGGGACTGCCCGGGAGTTCGTCATGAGCCGCTTATCCCACCTTGCCGCCGTGCTGTCGATTGCCCCGCTGGCGCTGGCCGCGATGCCTGCCCCCGCCGCCCCTGCCCCGGCCTCCAGCCTTTACTACGGGCGCTGGACCGTTGCGGAAGACCGCCCGGTGTTCACGGCGCGCGGGCGGGAATACAGGACGTTCGATGTCGCCCCCTGCGGCAACGATTTCTGCGGGGTCAGCGTGGCCGACAATGGCCGCTGCGGCCCGGTGCTGTTCCGCTTCCTCGGCCACCGCGCGAAGGACGGGAACGACGATTACCTGCGCGGCCACGGCAAGTGGGGCGCGGCGAAGAAGAACGTGGTAATCTATTCCTACGACGATACCGAAGTCACCCCGGTCAAGCGCAGCCTCGAGCTCTATCTGGGCGATGGCTACGACTTCGGCGAGCGTTCCGACAACATGCCCAAGTTCCACGCCAACTACGCCCGCAGCGGAAAGGCGCTGTGCAAGGCGCGCTGATTGCTGCTAGGCTTGCGGCGAGGAGAGGACTTCAAACCGTAGCCTTGCCCGGCTAGGCTGCGGTCACCCAAGGAGTCTTCATGCCCGACCAATCCGATCCCACTGCCACCATCGCCGGAGCCTTCGCCTCGCTGGTCAACCAGCAGATGGCCATGGCCCAGCAGATGTTCGGCGCCTTCCAGCCCGGCGTGGCCGCGGCGGGCGAGGACGAGGCGGTAGGCGATGTCGCGCAGTGGGCGGAAAACACCCAGCGGCTTCAGGCACTGTGGCTCGATTTCCAGCGCGAGGCCGCCAGCAGCGCGGCCCAGCAGGCCCCCAACGTCTTCGCCGATCCCGGCAACTGGCTGGGGGTGATGCAGGGCTGGATCAAGGCCCTGCCGCTGACGAGTCCCGATACCCAGAAGAAGCTGTGGGAAGACAGTCTGGCCCTGTGGCAGGGCGTGCTGGGCCAGTACGGGATCGGCCCCGGTGCCGCTGGCAAGAGCGCCGGCGACGTCGAATTGCCGCGCAAGGACCGCCGCTTTGCCGATCCGAAGTGGCGCGAACAGCCGTTCTATGCGCTGGTCCACCAGACCTACCTGCTGATCGCCGAGCAGGTCATGGCCCTGGCCGAACAGGCCGAGACGCCCGATCCGGCGCAGCGCGAACAGCTGAAGTTCGCCGCGCGCACCCTGGTCGAAGCGCTCAGCCCGGCCCATTTCCCGCTGACCAATCCGCTGGTGATGCAGAAGGCGATGGAGACCAAGGGGCAAAGCCTGGTCACCGGCTTCGAGCACCTGCTGACCGATCTCAAGCGCGGGCAGCTGACCCACGTGAAGCCCGGCGCCTTTGTGCTGGGCGAGAATATCGCAGTCACCCCGGGCAAGGTCGTGCACGAGACGCCGCTGTTCCAGCTGATCCAGTACAGCCCTACCACGGACAAGGTGCTGGAAACCCCGCTGGTGATCTTCCCGCCGTGGATCAACCGCTTCTACATCCTCGACCTCTCACCCGAGAAGAGCTTCATCCGCTGGGCGGTGGAGCAGGGGGTGACGGTGTTCGTCGTCTCGTGGAAGTCGGCCGATGAAAGCATGGCCGAGGTGGTGTGGGACGATTACATCGCCAGCCAGATCGAGGCGATCGACACGGTGCGCGAGCGGCTGGGGGTCAAGTCCGTCCACACCATCGGCTACTGCGTCGCTGGCACCACGCTGGCCGCGACGCTGGCGATCCTTGCCCGGCGCGGCGAGGCCGACAAGGTGAAGAGCGCCACCTTCTTTACCGCCCAGGTCGATTTCGACCGTTCGGGCGAGCTCAAGGTTTTCATCGACGACGCCCAGTTCGACGTGATCGAGAAGCTGGGGGCGGACAAGGGCTACCTCGACGGGCGCTACATGGCCGCGACCTTCAACCTGCTGCGCGGCAACGACCTGATCTGGAACTACGTGGTCAACAACTACCTGCTGGGGCAGGAGTACCCGGCGTTCGACCTGCTCCACTGGAACGGCGACGTCACCAACCTGCCGTCGAAGTGGCACAAGTCGTACCTCAAGGACCTCTACCGCGACAACCGGCTGGTCGTGCCGGATTCGCTGAGCGCACTGAGCACACCGATCGACCTCACCCGGATCGAGACTCCGGCCTATATCCAGGCGGGGCGCGAGGATCACATTGCGCCCGCCGAAAGCGTCTGGCGGCTGACCCGCCACCTGCGCGGGCCGTGGACCTTCCTGCTGGCGGGATCGGGCCACATCGCCGGGGTGGTCAATCCGCCCTCCGCGAAGAAGTACCAGTACTGGACCAATCCCGGTCCGGTCGATTCCTACGGCGAATTCGTCGACGGCGCGCAGGAAACGCCGGGCAGCTGGTGGCCGCACTGGATCGAATGGCTGCGCGGCCAGGATGCTGCGGAAGTCCCCGCCAAGGGCAAGCGAGTGCCCGGAAGCAAGGGCGACACGGTGATCGAGGACGCCCCCGGACGCTACGTCAAGACCCGGTAACTCTTTGATGAAGAACGGCAATCAGGGGTTTTTGCTGCACTGCACAAAAATCCTTGACTTCGCAGGTGCAATGCCTATTTTGTGCACTGCAACATAGGCCTGCGCCCTGTCGGCGAGGCCCTGCGAAGGACCGATACGATGGCTGACGCCGCCGAACCGAAGATCGATACCGCCAAGGCCGAAGTGGTCGCCGAAAAGGCTGCCGCGGTTGAAACCCCGGCCCAGCCGGTCGCAGCCGCTGCTCCGAAGGCTGCCCCCAAGCCCGCCCGCAAGGTTGCGGCGAAGGCCGCTCCGAAGGCTGTCGCCAAGACCGTCAAGCCGGTGAAGGCGCAGGCCGCGAAGAAGGCTGCCGCTCCGAAGACCGCTCCCCGCAAGGCCGCGAAGGCCACCACCGCTACTCCGCTCAAGGATACGATCATGGCCAAGACCAAGACCGCTGCTGAAGATTTCACCGCCAAGGTGCAGGAAACCGTTGCCGAAGCGCAGGAACGCGCCAAGGCCGCCTTCGAAAAGAGCCAGGCCCTGTTCGGCGACGCCGGTGAATTCACCAAGGGCAACGTCGAAGCCCTGGTCGAATCGGGCAAGATTCTCGCCGCCGGTCTCCAGACCCTGGGCAAGGACTACGTCGCAGAAGGCAAGACCGCCTTCGAAACCGTCCAGGCCGACATCAAGGAACTCGCCGCGGTGAAGTCGCCCGCCGACTTCTTCAAGCTGCAAGGCGAAATCCTGCGCCGCAACTTCGACGCCGCGGTAGCCGTCGGCTCGAAGCACTCGGAAGCGGTGCTGAAGCTTTCCAACGACGCCTTCGCGCCGGTTTCGACCCGCGTCAGCCTGGCGATCGAAAAGGTCAAGAAGGCGGCCTGAGCCACCTTCGACCGCTCGCGCGGCGCGGCGTCTCCTCTCCCCGCCAAACCCCCGCGAGCCGCCATCGGCCCGGACCGCCAGACCCCTCGGCGGCCGGGCCGATTTGCGTTTTGGTAACGCACGGCGCGCAGAGGGGTTGTTCTCCATGCCCCAGATGCGATATTTCAGACCGATGCTGTTCCTGCCCTTCCTTGCCGAGTCCAACCTTGTCGTCCGCTGCGGCGACGATGAGGATTCCGGCGGCACCGGCAAGCCCGGCGGCGGCAGCCAGGTCGGCGTGGCCACCAAGACCCGCGCCAAGCCGAAGAAGCCCAGCCAGTTCAAGGTGCTGATGCTGAACGACGATTACACCCCGATGGAGTTCGTGGTGATCGTGCTGAAGCGGTTCTTCCAGATGGATCTGGAACAGGCGACCCGGGTGATGCTTCACGTCCACCAGCGCGGCGTCGGCGTCTGCGGCATCTTTCCCTACGAAATCGCCGAGACCAAGGTGAACCAGGTGATGGACTTCGCCCGGCAGAACCAGCACCCGCTGCAGTGCACGCTGGAAAAGGCTTGATTGGCTGAGCGGGGCGGTCGACCTGCAGCGTCACATTATCCCGCTTCCCATCCCCTACCCTCCGTTGGGGGGGGTGGGGTGGCGGAACAG
>JAYRMP010000042.1:0-13458 GCA_041912655.1 Novosphingobium sp.
GGCTCCCCGCTTGAGCCGCGCGCGCAGGGCTGCAACCAGCTGATCCGCGAAGGGGCGGTGCTGGTCCAGTCGGCGGCGGACGTTGTGGAACTGCTCAGCACTTTCGACGGCCGCCCGCGCTCCTCGGTGCGCGAGAGCGGCGAGGTGTTCGTGCTGCCCGAGGATCTGGGCGGCGAACCGGCCGACATCGCCGCGCTGCTCACCGTCGCGCCGGTCGGGGTGGATGAGTTGATCCGCCAAAGCGGGGAAAGCCCCGCGGCGGTCCAGCTGGCATTGCTGGAACTGGAGCTTTCCGGGCGGCTGGTCCGCCATGCGGCGGGACGGGTCAGCCTGGCTCAATGATATAGTATTACCTTCATCCACGGTTCATCGACCGGGGAGCACGCTTCGTCCATCAAGCAGAAGGAGGGAGCCGATGCGCAGCACTGTTTACCGGGGACTGTCGATTCTTGTCTTGGGCGCCATGCTTGCCCCGGGGCCGCTCGCCGCGCGGCGTCCGGTGGCGGGCGGGCAGGACCGCGCCTACCCCGCCATGACTGGCCAGTGCCGCAGTCCCCGCGCACTACCCGATCTGGGCGAGGAGACCCGGCGGCAGGACTACCATGGCAAGTATCGCCCGGCGATGACCGGCGAAACCGCGATGGCCCCGCCGCCGCCACCGCCGCCCGCTCCGCCGTCGCCGCCCGCGATGGCACCCCCGATCCCCGGCGGGGCCGAGCCGCGTGCGGCGAAAAGCCCTTCGGTGGGGGATGCGGTCGCCGTGCGCGAGGAAGGCACGCCTGTCGCCAGGACGATGCCGCGTCCCTATCCCTACCCGCGCCCCGAGCCGCGCCCGCAATCAGGGCTGCTGACCGCAGGCGAGCATGACGACCTGCTCAATCCGGAGCTCTACGCCGCCTATGTCCGCCAGTCGGACCTCGCGCAGCAGGTGCCCGACCTGCCCCGGCTCGACACCACGCGGGTGCTGACCGTCGAAGTGCGCGACCGCACCGGGGCGCCGGTTGGTCTAAGCCCGGTCGAGGTGCTGTGCGAGGATGGCAACCGGCTGGTCCTGCCGACCATGGCCGATGGCACCGTGGCGCTGTTCCCCGCGCTCGACCGGCTGAGCCCGACCGTGCGGGTCCGCGCCGCCGGGCAGGACTGGCGCACCGTATCCGTCCCGCGCGGCGCAGGCGGGCAGCGGGTCAGCTTCACCGCCGCTGCCGCGCCTAGCCACGCGCCAAGGCTGGACCTGATGCTGGCGATCGACACCACCGGATCGATGGGCGACGAGATCCGCTATCTGCAAGGCGAACTCGCCGGAATCCTCACCGGCATCCGCCAGCGCCACCCCGGGCTCGACGTGCGGGTCGGCTTCGTCTTCTACCGCGACGAGGGCGATGAATACGTCACCGCGACCGTGCCGCTCAGCCGCGACTTTGCCGCCGCGCAGGGCGAGCTGCGCCGGCAGTACGCAACCGGCGGGGGCGACTATCCCGAAGCGATGGATCAGGCGCTGATCCGCGCGGCAAACCAGCCCTGGCGTGCCGATGCGGTGAAGACGCTGCTGCTGGTCGCCGATGCCCCGCCGCACGACGAGCAGATGGGCACGGCCTGGCTGGCGGCAGAGCACCTGCGCGCGAAACGAGTCCACATCGTACCCGTCGCGGCGTCGGGCGTGGCGGACAAGGCCGAATATGCGATGCGGGCGATGGCCGCGCTGACCCAGAGCCGCTACACCTTCCTCACCGATGATAGCGGGATCGGCAATCCCCACGCGGCCCCGGCGATCGACTGCTACCTCGTCACCCGGCTGGACGCGCTGCTGCGGCGGGTGATCGACAGCCAGCTGTCCGGCCGCCGGATCGAACCGGACCGCGAGGAAGTGATCCGCAAGGTGGGCGAATACGACAATGGCCGCTGCGTGATCCCGCGCGGCTACTGGCAGGATTGACCGGGGCCCGCTACCAAGCGGGCCATGACGCAGTCCAACCCAGACCACGTGTTCGCGCGGCGGATGTTCCGCTGGGCGGCGATCTATGGCGCGATCGTGCTCACCCCGATGTACTTGGCCCCGCTGCCGCCGCAGGGCGCGGAGGTGTTCTTCGGCTTCGTCGGGCTGGCGCTGGTGTTCCAGGCGATGTTCTGGATCATCGGCGGCGATCCGGCGAAGTACCGCGCGCTGATGCCGGTGGCGGTGGCGGAAAAGCTGGTGTTCGGCCTGCCCGCGCTGGCGCTGTTCGTGCAGGGCTATCCGCTTGCGCCGCCGGTCGCGGTCTTCGCCGGAATCGACCTCGCGCTCGGATTGGGCTTCTTCCTCGCCTGGCGCCGCACTGCCGCGTGACCCTGTTGATTGCACCCCAACCGGTGCGCCTCACCGACCTGCCGGCAGAGGTCCGCGCCCTGATCGACCGGGACCGGGGTTTCGTGCTCAAGAGCTTTGCCGCCGCAACGGGGGTGATCGCGCTGTCCGAATTCGCCGCGCTGTCCGGCCTGCTCGTTTCGCTCCTCGTCTCGGTGATCGGGCAGGGGCTGTTCCTCGAAAAGGTCCTGGCCGACCGGCTTGCGGTGCTGCGGCCCCGGCAGGCGGAGATGTTCCTCGCGCTGGCTATTGCAGGGATGCTGACCTTCATTCCAGTGCTGTTCGGGATCGCCTTCTTCGTGCTGCCCGGCGCGCTGCTGCTGGGCAGCTGGGCGGCGGCGGGGCCGGTGATCGTCGCGGAAGGGCGCGGCGCCGTGGCAGGGCTCGGCGAAAGCTGGCGGCTTACTGCGGGCTCGCGCTTGCGGCTGATGGGGCTCTATGCGGTGATCGTCATTGCGTCGGTGATGATGGGCGGGCTGATTGGGGTGTTTCCGCTATTCGGCACCTCGGTGGGATCCGGGCTGGTGGAACGGCTGGGTTATGACCTGCTGACCGCCGCAATCTATCTGGCGAGCTGGCTGCTCTCTGCCGCGATCTACCGCCTCGCCAAGCCCAGGGGCAGCGAACTGGACGAGGTGTTTTCGTGAAACGCTTGACGGCGCGCCGCCCCCGCTTCCACCCTCGCGCGTGTACATACGCGTAGAAGGACTGCTCAGAGCACCATGCAACTGGTCATCGTGGAATCCCCGGCCAAGGCCAAGACCATCGAGAAGTACCTCGGCAAGGACTACAAGGTTCTGGCCAGCTACGGCCATGTCCGCGACCTGCCCCCCAAGGACGGTTCGGTCCGCCCGGACGAGGACTTCGCGATGGACTGGGAGCTCTATGGCGACAAGCAGCGCCAGGTGAAGGCGATTGCGGACGCAGCCAAGGGCGCCGACCGCCTGATCCTTGCCACCGACCCTGACCGCGAGGGTGAGGCGATCTCGTGGCACGTGCGCGAACTCCTGGCCAAGCGGCGCGCGCTGCCCAAGGATGTCCAGCGGGTTACCTTCAACGCGATCACCAAGGACACGGTGACGCAGGCGATGCAGCATCCGCGCGAGCTCGATCAGGACCTGATCGATGCCTACCTCGCCCGCCGCGCGCTCGATTACCTGTTCGGTTTCACCCTGTCGCCGGTGCTGTGGCGCAAGCTGCCCGGCGCGAAAAGCGCGGGCCGCGTCCAGTCGGTCGCGCTGCGCCTGATCGTCGAGCGCGAGCGCGAGATCGAGGCGTTCAAGCCGCAGGAATACTGGTCGGTCCTCGCCCGGCTGGAGCACCTCGGCACCCAGTTCCCGGCGCGGCTGGTCAAGTTCGACGGGCAGAAGCTCGAAAAGCTGAGCCTCGGGGACGCCGGCAGCGCCGAGCGGGCGAGGGCGGCAGTCGAGGCCGCGACCTTCCGTGTCGAAGAGGTCGATACCCGTCCGACCCGCCGCAATCCGTGGCCGCCTTTCACCACCTCGACCCTGCAGATGGAGGCCGCGCGCAAGCTGGGCTTCTCCGCCGCGCACACCATGCGCGTCGCGCAGAACCTGTATGAGGCCGGCGCGATCACCTATATGCGGACCGACGGGGTGCAGATGGACCCCAGCGCGATTTCGGCTGCGCGCAAGGCGATCTCGGACCGCTACAACAACGGCCACTACCTGCCCGAAAAGCCTCGCCACTACGAAACCAAGGCCAAGAACGCGCAAGAAGCGCACGAGGCGATCCGCCCGACCGACTTCGCCAAGGACCATTACGGCCACGGCGACGAGGGCAAGCTTTACGAGCTGGTCTGGAAGCGCGCGATCGCCAGCCAGATGGCCTCCGCCGTGATCGAGCGGACCACGGTGACCCTGCGCGAAGGCACCGGCAAGCACGAGCTGCGCGCCAGCGGGCAGGTGGTGAAGTTCCCCGGCTTCCTCGCGGTCTATGACGAGACGCTCGACGCCAAGCCCGGCGAGGACGAGGACGACAGCGGCCTGCTGCCGATGCTCAGCGCGGGCGATACCCCGGCCAAGCAGGGCGTGGAGGCCAGCCAGCACTTCACCCAGCCGCCGCCGCGCTATTCCGAAGCAACGCTGGTCAAGCGGCTGGAAGAGCTCGGCATCGGGCGCCCGTCCACCTATGCCGCGACAATCCAGGTGCTGAAGGACCGCGCCTATGTCCGCACCGAAAAGAACCGCTTCTTCGCCGAGGAAAGCGGGCGGCTGCTGACCGCGTTCCTCGAGCGCTTCTTCCCGCGCTATGTCGGCTATGACTTCACGGCGGGCATGGAAGACGAACTGGACGAGGTCTCCGGCGGGCGCGGGGCGTGGAAGGAACTGCTTGAGAAGTTCTGGAAGGACTTCAAGCCAAAGTCCGACGAAGTCATGGAAAAGAAGCCCTCGGAAGTAACCGAGGCGCTCGACGAGTTCCTGGGCGATTACCTGTTCCCCCCGCGCGAGGACGGCGGGGATCCGCGCAAATGTCCGCAGTGCGAGGCGGGGCGCCTCAGCTTGCGCGGCGGGCGCTACGGAGCGTTCATCGCCTGCTCGAACTATCCGGAATGCAAGTTCACCCGCAAGTTCGCGCAGCCGGGCGGCGCGGCGGGCGCGGGCGAGGAAGGCGAGCTGGGCAAGCACCCCGAAACCGGCGAGCCGATCACTCGCCATTCGGGCCGCTTCGGCCCCTACATCCAGATGGGCACCGGCATGGAGGCCAAGCGCGCCTCGATCCCCAAGGACATCGGCGAGATGTCGCTCGACTGGGCGGTCAAACTGCTGGGCCTGCCGCGCACCATCGGGCCGCATCCCGAAACGGGCGAGCCAATCACTGCCAGCATCGGACGTTACGGGCCTTACCTCGCGCACAATGGCAAGTACGCCAAGCTGCGCGGAACCGCCGAAGTGTTCGAAACCGGCATGAACAGCGCGGTCGCCAAGCTGGCCGAGGCAGCCAACCGCACCGGGGGCACCCGCACCGCAGCCGAACCGCTCAAAACCTTCGGTCCGCACCCCGAAAGCGGCGGCGAGATCAGGCTGATGGCGGGGCGCTATGGTCCCTATGTCACCGATGGCACCACCAACGCCACCCTGCCGCGCGACAAGGTGCCCGAAGAGCTGACGGCGGAAGAAGCCGTGACCCTCATCACCGAGCGCGCCGCCAAGGGCCCGGCCAAGGGCAAGGGCCGCAAGAAGGCCGCGCCCAAGAAGGCCCCGGCCAAGAAGGCCGCGCCGAAGAAAGCAGCGGCGAAGAAGGCTCCGGCTAAAGCCAAGGCAAAAACCGGAGACTGACAACCGAAGGGGAGAACCGCATGGCCAGCGTGGCAATCGGCAAGAGGGCGCAGGATCCGTTTGGCGGCGGCGTGCCGCTGGCGCTGCTGACCATCGCCTTCACCCTGTTCGGATTCTTCCCCAGTTTCTTCGCCAATCCGCTGGCGCTGGATGCCTGGCACCTGGTTCACGGGATCGCCGCGACGGGCTGGGTCGCGCTGGTGCTTGTCCAGGCCAGCCTGATCCGGCGGCGCAGCTTCGCGATGCACCGCACGCTCGGCTGGTCGTCGCTGGCGCTATTCGCGGTGCTGGTAGTCTCGAGCCTGAAGCTGGTGCAGATCATGCTCTCGGGCGCATCGGGCATGCCGATCGAACTGGGGCGGCTGCTCGGCTTTTCGGACCTTGCCACCCTGCCGCTGATGATCGGCCTCTACGCTGCCGCGCTGGTGCTGCGCCGTGATCGCCACCTCCACTCGCGGCTGGTTTCGGGCACGCTGCTGGTGGGCGTGATCCCGGCGGCGGGGCGCGCCTTTGCGGCGATTCCCTGGCTCGACGGGCTGCGCGGGGCGCTCCATCCGACCTACCTGTTGGTGCTCGCGGTCCTTGCGCTGGCAATCTGGCGCGACCGGCGGGCGGTGCGGCTGCGCTGGCCGTTCCCGCTGATGTTCGCCTGGTTCGCGGCTGCCTATGCCGGGGTGTTCTGGATTGCCGAGGGTCCGTGGTTCACCTCGGTTGCGCTGGCCATCGGCGCGCTCTCGTCCTAGGAGGCGGCATGGCCGAAAAGTTCGAACGTCACCGCCAGCCGTGGAAGGCCGATGAAGTCGCCAAGCTGCACACCCTTGCCGCCAAGGGCAAGGGGCTCAAGGAAATTGCCAAGGCGCTCAATCGCAGCGAGGAATCGACCAAGGAGCGCGCCAAGCTCGATGGGATCGGGATCGCCAAGCTGCGCTAGGCGCGCCTAGCTGATCTTGCGGAACGCCAGCATCTCGCCGATCTGCCGGGTGGAACCGGGGTGGAAGCCCGCCTCCTGCTGCCACTCGCGCGGATTGCGGAAGGTGCCGAACAGGATGTCGAACACCGGCAGGTCGCCGTAATTGAACGCATGCACCCCGCGCTGGTGGTGGATCGAATGGCTTTCCGGCCGCTGGACGATGTAGCCCAGCCATTGCGGCGTGCGAATATTGGTGTGCTGGAACATCGCGGGGAAGGTTCCGATCGAACTGACGATCAGGGCCGCCTCGGCGGAAACCCCGAAGATCCAGACCAGCGACAGCGATCCGAGCAGGGCCCAGCCCAGCGAATCGAGCGGGTGGAACCAGAAGGCGCCCCAGATGTCGACGCGCTCGGCGCTGTGGTGCAGCTGGTGGGTGTGCCGCCACAGCCAGTCGAAGCGGTGCATGGCGCGATGCCACCAGTAGACGCCCAGTTCATAGACGAACAGGCCGCCGATCACTTGTGCCCACAGCGGATAGGTATCTGCCGGGATCAGGCGGTACTGGCCCAGCAGGCTGTCCCACATCAGCGGCGCGTAGGTGAGGATCGCGAAGTAGGTCAGCATAGACACCGTGCCGAGCAGGCGCCACCCGGGCACTTGCTCCAGCTGGTGGCCCCGCCACAGATGATCCAGCAGCGCCAGCACCACGAACATGCCCAGCGCAATATAGTGATAAGTGCCCATCGTCAGTCTCCGAGTGAAAACTGCGATCCCGAAGCCGCAATGCTAACCCGCAATTGGCTATCCGGTAAACCCCCTCAGGGGTCAGACAGGGCAACCCCGATCATCCCCCGCAGGTCATCGCGGAGCCGGTCGGCAGGTTGATGTAATACCGGTCGTAGAACGACTGGACCATGCTCTGAAACCGTGCCGGGCACTGCTTGTTACCCAGCGTGCGGAAGCCTGATTGCAGGGTTGAACAGCCCCGGCGCAGCGGCTCCCAGCCATAGTTGACCCCGACCCGTTCGGTGCGGATCCACATCTGCACCATGCGGCTGGCCTCCTGCATGTCGCGGTCCGCAGAGCGGATCGTCTGCGCGGCGGAATTGTCGCAATCCCTGATCCGGGCGAGCAGTTCGGGATCCGGCGCTTCCTCGGTTGGGGTGCTGCGAGGCTGGCTCTGGGCTTCGGCCTGCCGGGCTTGCTCGGCATTGTACTTCGCGATCAGCGCCTGGGTGCGGTCCTGTTCGCGCAGGCTCTTTTCCTGCACGGCCAGCAGTTCGCGGAAGCGCGGGGTTTCAAGCTGCGCCGCGTAGGGATGGCGGAAGGCGAAATTTCCGCGCGAAGCGGCGGTCATGCACTGCTTCAGCAGCTTTTCCTGGTCCTTCGGTGTCAGGCGGGTGCGGATCGCATCCTGCCGCTCGACGATCGCCGGGTCCTTGCGCAGCCGGTCCGCCCCGCGCGCCCACATCGCCTCGATCGCCTGGTACAGCAGCGCGCCGCGCTTCATGTCGCGGTTGGTGAAATAGTTCGCGTCGATCGAGGCGTAGCAATCGTAGAACGTCTCGCTCAGCAACTGGTCGGTGGTTTCGGCACGGGCCGGGAGGGTGAAGGGCAGGGCGACCAGGAGCAGGCCGAGCAGCGCGGCAATAAAACGCAAGGGCATCAACAGTTTTCCAACCGGTTCGGGCGCGGACCCGAACCGGCTATGCAAGCGCCGTGCGGCTCAGGCAAGCGCCTTTCAGGGCAGCAGCAGGGTGGAACCCGTGGTCCGCCGCGCTTCCAGATCGATGTGCGCCTGGGCGGCGTCGGTCAGGGCATAGGTCTGCCCGACAGTGACGCTCAGGTGCCCGGCGGCGAGCATTTCCCACAGCTTGGCCGCACCAGCGGCGGCCTCGGCCGGATCCTTGTAGTAATCGTAGACCCCGGGCCGCGTGACATACAGAGAGCCGCGCGTCGCGAGGTCGCGCAGGGCGACGCCGGTTACCGGGCCGCTGGCATTGCCGAAGCTGGCGATGGTTCCGCGCCGCCCGACGGAGTTGAGCGAGGTCTGCCAGGTGGCCGCGCCAACCCCGTCGTAGGAAACGCGCACGCCTGCGCCTTCGGTGATTTCGCGGATCCGGGCGACGAGATCTTCATCGTCGGTCAGGAACACGTGCTCGGCCCCGGCCTCCTTGGCTGCGGCGACCTTCTCGGCGCTGCCAACGGTGCCGATCACCTGCACTCCGCGAGCCTTGAGCCACTGCACCAGCAGCAGGCCGACCCCGCCCGCCGCCGCCGGGACCAGCGCCCAGCCGCCCGGCGCTACCGGCGCGCAGCGTTCGGCGAGCATTTCCACCGTCGCGCCCTTCAGCAGCACCGCAGCAGCGATCCGGCTGTCGATGTGCTCGGGCACGGGAAGAAGGTCAGCCGCCTTGATCAGCCGCGCCGTGGCATAGGCCCCGGGCGTGCCGATGTAGCCCGCGCGGTCGCCCGGCTTGAACGCGGTGACGCCATCGCCGACCGCCTCGATCACCCCGGCGGCTTCCATGCCCATGCCGCTGGGCAGGCGCGCGGGGTACAGCCCGGTGCGGAAATAGGTGTCGATGAAGTTGAGGCCGACCGCTTCCTGGCGCAGCAGGACTTCGCCCGGGCCGGGGGCGGGCAGATCGACCTCGCGCCACTGGATCACTTCGGGTCCGCCGGTCTGCTCGAAAAAGGCCTGGGTCGCGCGCATATCTGATCTCCTTGTCGTTCGCAGATTAGCCGGGGCGGGGTGCTTCGCAAGCGTAACAAAACTGCTAGTCAGGGAACAATTCGTTGCCGGAGTGTCCCATGCGCAAAGCCGCCGCCCTGATCCTGACCCTCGCCGCCCTGCCGCTGATGGGGCAGGCCGCGCCAGCACCGCTCGACCCGATGGCGAGCGACAAGGTGGCGAGCTATGACTGGGTGCGGCCCGAGGCGGACTATAACCGGCGCGAAGTGATGGTGCCCATGCGCGACGGGACGAAATTGTTCACCGTGGTGGTGATGCGCAAGGGGACGAAGGACGCGCCGATCCTGCTCAGCCGCAGCCCCTATAACGCCACCGGCCACACCAGCCGCAACCGCAGCCAGAAGATCGAGGAGATCTTGCCGGTGATGGACGCGCCGTTCGTCAATGATGGCTACATCCGCGTCTATCAGGACATTCGGGGCATGCATAAGTCGGAGGGCGACTATGTGCTGACCCGGCCCGTGCGCGGCCCGCTGAACAAGACCGGGATCGACCATTCGACCGACGCCTATGACACGATCGACTGGCTGGTGAAGAACGTGACCGAATCGAACGGCAAGGTCGCGGTGATCGGATCGTCCTACCTTGGCTTCACCACGCTGATGGCGCTGATCGATCCGCACCCGGCGCTGAAGGCCGCCGTGCCGCAATCGCCGATGGTCGATGGCTGGATGGGGGACGACTGGTTCCACAACGGCGCCTTCCGCACCTTCGGCTTCGATTTTGCGCTGGGCCAGATGGTCGAAAATGGCGGCGGCGAAGTGCCGCGCGGGGCGGGCGACGAATACGACCAGTTCCTCGAGGCGGTGTCCTCGGGCGGCTATGCCCGACGCTGGGGGCTGGATGCGCTCCCGGCGGTGCGCAAGATCATGGAGCACCCGGCCTATGACAGCTACTGGCAGGAACAGGCAGTCGACAAGCTGCTCGCCAAACGCAAGCTGACCGTGCCGACGCTGGTGATGCTGGGCCAGTGGGACCAGGAAGACAGCTATGGCGCGCCCGCCGTGTTCAAGGCGGTGAAGGCCGCCCAGCCCGACGCGCCGATCATGCTGGGAATCGGGCCGTGGCGCCATTCGGGCGCGAACTATGAAGGTTTCAACCTTGGTCCGCTGAAGTTCGAAGGCGATACCGCACTGCAGTTCCGCCTGAACTGGATCAAGCCGTTCCTAGATTGCCGGGTGAAGACCAATCCGGCCCCGTGCAAGCCGATGCCGGCTGCCGTAACCTATGCCACCGGCGCCGACCGCTGGGAGGTGGATGCCACGTGGCCGGCGGGGATCGAAACCCCGCTCTACCTCGCGCCGCGCGGCACGCTGAGCTGGAACAGGCCGGAAAAGGCCGGGTCGGACAGCTATGTCTCCGATCCCGCCAGCCCGGTGCCGTTCATGGCCCGCCCGGTGCGCATGGACGGCGAACAGTGGAAGACCTGGCTGGTGGCGGACCAGCGCTTTGCCTCGAACCGGACGGACGTGCTGACCTATACCACCGGGGTGCTCGACAAGCCGGTCCACATCAAGGGCGCGCCGCGCGTCGATCTGGCGGCTTCGACCAGCGGGCGCGACAGCGACTTCGTGGTCAAGCTGATCGACGTCTACCCCAAGGAGCTGTCAGCCCAGCCCGGCATGGCCGGATACCAGCTGGGGGTGGGGATCGAGATCTTCCGGGGCCGCTATGTCCACGGCTTTGCCACGCCCGCCCCGCTGGAGCCGGGCAAGACCTATCGCTTCGGCTGGTCGCTGCCGCACGTGAACCACGTGTTCCAGCCGGGCCACCGGATCATGGTGCAGGTCCAGTCGAGCCTCTACCCGCTCTACGACCGCAACCCGCAGATCTGGGTGCCCTCGATCTTCGATGCGCAGGCGCAGGACTACCAGAAGGCGACACAGACGGTGCGCTATGGCGGGCAGGATGCCAGCGCGGTGTGGCTGCCGGTGGCGAAGGATTGAGAGCTAAGGCCTCGTATCCCAGCTTTGTCATTGCGAGCGAAGCGAAGCAATCCAGAGGCCACACTGCGCCGCCCCTGGATTGCTTCGTCGCTGCGCTCCTCGCAATGACGAGGGGCTGGGGCTTAACCGACGATCCCGCCGAACCGGCCCGCGTTGAAGTCCTCGATCGCCTGGATGATCTCGGCGCGGGTGTTCATCACGAAGGGGCCGTGGCCGAACACCGGTTCGTCGATCGGCTCGCCAGTCATCACCAGCAGCATGGCATCGCCGTCCGCGTGGAGGGCCGCACCTTCGCCATCGACCGAGAGCCGCGCGATTTCAGCCTCTCCGATACCGCGCCCGCCGAGGGTGACGTGGCCGGACAGCACCGCGACCATCGCGTTGTGGCCCTCAGGCACGGGCAGGACGGCATCCGCGCCCGCCGCCATCCGTACGTCCCACAGGTTGATCGGCGTGAAGGTCCGCGCCGGACCGCGCGTGCCTCCGATTTCCCCGGCGATGATCCGCGCGCTGGCGCCGCCAAGGTCCACGGTCGGGATCGTGTCGGCGGTGATGGCCTGGTAGGCGGGCTTGGCCAGCTTGTCCTTCGCAGGCAGGTTGACCCACAGCTGGACCATGCGGAACGGGCCGCCGCTGCGGGTGAAGCCGGCGGAGTGGAACTCCTCGTGAATCACGCCCGCGCCGGCGGTCATCCACTGGACGTCGCCCTTGCCGATGGTGCCGCCGCCGCCGCCCGAATCGCGGTGCGAAACCTCGCCGTCATAGACGATGGTCACCGTTTCGAACCCGCGGTGCGGGTGCTGGCCGACGCCGCGCGGGGCTCCGGCATTGGGCTCGAAATTCCACGGCCCGGCATAGTCGAACAGCAGGAACGGAGTGATCGCGGCAGTGTCGCCGTTGTAGCTGAACAGTGAGCGGACGGGGAATCCGTCGCCCACCCAGTGGCCCGCGTTGTTGCCAAGAACGTCGATCAGGGTCTTCATGACATGTCCTTTCGGGGGGCGACTTCACGGGCGCGCCCCGGCCCGATTGCTGACTTGCTGCCCAGATAGAGGGGCGCTATCGATGCGCAAGTACGGTCCTTCAGGATACTGCCCGATGAACGCTTCCGCTCCGCCCTCCGGCTGGACCTGCCCGGCCGTTTCGGCCTTCGACCTGATCACCGGCAAGTGGCGGGCGATGATCCTGTTCTGGCTGCTCAAGGAACCGCTGCGCTTCAACGAATTGCAGCGCCGGCTGGGCGCGGTCACCCATCGCACCCTCTCGCGCACGCTGAAGGACATGGAAGCCGACGGACTGGTGAGCCGCCACGATCACGGCGAAATTCCCCCGCGCGTGGACTATGCCCTGACTCCGCGCGGGCGCAGCCTTGAGCCGGTGCTGAAGGAACTGGAGCGCTGGGCGCAGGCGGATGCGGGGGGCAGGGACTGAAACCCAACCTCTCCGTTCGTGTCGAGCATGGTCGAGACACGTCAGCGCCCACGTGTCTCGATTGCGCTCGACACGAACGGTGAAAGGAAAACTTACCCATCTTCCGTCGCCCCGGACTTGATCCGGGGCCCAGCTTTGTCCTTCCGCGCAGCGCTGCAAACCCAAGCTGGACCCCGGATCAAGTCCGGGGTGACGTGTCGGGAGTGGGGGCGGGTGGGGGTGCGGCGCTCAGCCCTCGCGTCGCTTGACCAAGGCCGAGCGCAGGCAGCGGCAGACCACTTCGCCGCGCTGGTTGATCAGCTCGTGGCGGAAGGTGACGATCCCCGCGTTCGGACGGCTCTTCGATTCCTTCAGCTCCACCACTTCGCTGGTCGCCCGCATGGTGTCGCCTATGAACACGGGCTTGGGCATGACCAGCTGATCATAGCCAAGGTTCGCCACCAGCGTGCCGAGCGTGGTGTCGCCCACCGACAGGCCGACCATCAGCGCGAAAGTGAAAGTGCCGTTGACCAGGATCTGCCCGAACTCGCTGGCCTTCGCCGCCTCGACATCGATGTGCAGGGGCTGCGGGTTGTGGGTCATGGTGGAGAACAGCAGGTTGTCCGTCTCGGTCACGGTGCGGCGGATTTCGTGCTCCAGCCGGTCGCCCACGGTCCAGTCGTCAAAGTATTTCCCCGCCATTTTCCAGTTCTCCGTTCGTGTCGCCCCCACGCCCCGCCCCCCCCCCCCCCCGGGGCCCCCGCCCCCCGCCCCCCCCCGCCGGGGGGGCCGGG
>JAYRMP010000042.1:13468-26917 GCA_041912655.1 Novosphingobium sp.
CGAAGTCGAGACACCTCAGCGCCCGTGTCTCGACTTCGCTCGACACGAACGGGCTTTGGATCAGGTTATGCGCTAGCCTCGATCCGCGCCAGCAGCGCTTCGACCTGCACCTGCGTGCCGGGGCTGGCGGCGAGTTCCGCCACCACGCCGTCGAACGGAGCGGTGAGGGTGTGCTCCATCTTCATCGCCTCCAGCGTCAGCAGCTTCTGGCCCTTGGTCACGGCCTGCCCCGCGCTCACCTCGACCGCGATGATCCGCCCCGGCATGGGGGAAAGGATATCGCCATCATGCGCGCCGTGGTGCGTGCCGCCATCGGCGCGGGCGAGGCCGAGCAGCCAGGTCTGGCCTTCGTCGCTCAGCAGGTAGCGTTCGCCGAGCCGGGTAAGCTGCCGCGCGGGATCACCCTGAAGCGAGGCGAGCTCGACCGGATAGGTCGCGCTCTCGCTGCTCAGGTGAACCCGCAGCCTGCCCGGCGCGTTGAGGCGGAAGCCCGGCAAGGCGGGCGGCTGGGTCGTGTCCAGCACGATGGCCCGGGCCACCGCTGCCAGAGTCTCCTCGCCGGGTGCATCGGCGGGCAGCAGTTCGTCGCTATGCTCGGCAATGAACCCGGTGTGGACCTCGCCGCTGCGGAAGGCCGGGTGGCGCAGGGCCTTGGTCAGGAAGCCGGCGTTGGTCCTGACCGGCCAGCACAGCTGCGCGGCGCAGGCATCGGCCAGTCGCGCGGCGGCCTCGGTCCGGTCCCGCCCCCGCGCGACCAGCTTGGCGATCATCGGGTCGTAGAACGGCGAGACCTCGCCGCCCGCCTCGACCCCGTTTTCGACGCGAATGCCCTCGCCGCTGGACAGGTCGAGCACGGTCAGCGGTCCGGTGCTGGGCAGGAACTCGCGCAGCGGGTCTTCGGCATAGAGGCGGGCTTCCATCGCCCAGCTATCGATGGAAAGCTCGTCCTGCCGCCATGGCAGCGCCTCGCCGCTGGCAACGCGCAGCTGCCATTCGACCAGATCGACTCCGGTGATTTCCTCGGTCACCGGGTGTTCCACCTGCAGGCGGGTGTTCATTTCCATGAACCAGATGCGGTCGGCGCGCAGGCCTTCACTGGCGTCGGCAATGAACTCGATGGTGCCCGCGCCGACATAGTCGACCGCCTGCGCCGCACGCACGGCTGCCGCGCAGATCGCCGAGCGCGTGGCCTCGTCCATGCCGGGGGCGGGGGCCTCCTCGATCACCTTCTGGTGGCGGCGCTGGACGCTGCAATCGCGTTCGAACAGGTGGATGACATTGCCGTGGGAATCGCCGAACACCTGCACCTCGATATGGCGCGGGCGCTGGATGTATTTCTCGATCAGGACGTGGGCATTGCCGAAGCTCGCCGCCGCCTCGCGCTGGCACGAGGCGAGGGCATCGGCGAAGTCCTCAGCGCGTTCGACCAGCCGCATCCCCTTGCCGCCGCCGCCCGCGACCGCCTTGATCAGCACCGGGTAGCCGATTTCCGCCGCCTGTCCGGCGAGGAACTCCGCGTCCTGGTTCTCGCCCATGTAGCCGGGCGTTACCGGAACGCCTGCGGCCTGCATCAGCGCCTTGGCCGCGTCCTTCAGCCCCATGGCCTCGATGCTGGCGGGCGAGGGGCCGACCCAGACCAGCCCGGCGTCCGCCACCGCGCGGGCGAACGCCGCGTTCTCCGACAGGAAGCCATAGCCCGGATGGATCGCCTCTGCCCCGCTGGCCTGCGCGGCGGCGATGATCCGCTCTCCCACCAGATAGCTCTCGCGCGCCGGGGAGGGTCCGATGTGGACCGCCTGATCGGCCATGCGCACGTGCAGGGCCGCAGCGTCCGCATCGGAATAGACCGCCACGGTGCGAATACCCATGCGGCGCGCAGTGCGGATGATCCGGCAGGCGATTTCGCCGCGATTGGCGATGAGAAGGGACTGGATCATGCCGATTTTCCTGAAACCTCCCCGGAACGGGGAGGGGGACCGCCGGCCGCAGGCCGGTGGTGGAGGGGTGGACGCGCATTGCAGGCAGCCACGATGATATCGATTGCGCCGTTGAGGTCCTGAAGCACCTGGATCGCCGGAATTCGCAGCACGGCAAAGCCTTGCGCGTGTAGCCAGGCATCGCGCCGCATGTCGCGCTCCGGCCGGTTGCCCATCTCGTGGGCGATGCCGTCGATCTCGATGGCAAGCCGCCGTTCCAGACAGGAGAAGTCGAGAACGAATTCGCCCATGGGATGCTGGCGGCGGAACTTGAACTCGCCGGGCCGTTTGCGCAGCTCGCGCCAGATCAGAACTTCGGGCAGGTTGCCAGAGCGGCGTTCCTTCTTCGCTGTGCGGAACGCCCGGGCCGAGGCGACAAGCACCCCTCCACCACGCGGCTGCGCCGCGCGGTCCCCCTCCCCGTGCCGGGGAGGTATTGGGGAGGGGCGCCGGGCGTCCATCACATCCTGAACACGCCGAAGGCAGGACGATCGGGGATCGGCGCCTCAAGGCTTGCGGCGAGGGCAAGGCCCAGCACGTCGCGGGTCTGCGCGGGGTCGATCACGCCGTCGTCCCACAGGCGGGCCGTGGCGTACCAGGGGTTGCCCTCGTCCTCGTACTTGGCGCGGATCGGGGCCTTGAACGCCTCGGCTTCTTCGGGTGTCCATTTCGCGGCGTCGCGGTGGACGGTGGCGAGTACCGATGCGGCCTGCTCGCCGCCCATCACGGAAATCCGCGCGTTGGGCCAGGTGAAGAGGAAGCGCGGGGAATAGGCCCGGCCGCACATTCCGTAATTGCCCGCGCCGAAGCTGCCGCCGATCAACACGGTGATCTTGGGGACCGTGGCAGTGGCGACGGCGGTCACCAGCTTGGCGCCATGTTTGGCGATGCCTTCCGCCTCGTACTTGCCGCCGACCATGAAGCCGGAGATGTTCTGGAGGAACAGCAGCGGAATTTTCCGCTGGCAGGCGAGCTCGATGAAGTGCGCGCCCTTCTGCGCGCTTTCGGAAAACAGCACGCCGTTGTTGGCCAGGATCGCCACCGGCATGCCCCAGATATGCGCGAAGCCGCAGACGAGGGTGCTGCCAAAGTGCGCCTTGAATTCGTGAAACTCGCTGCCGTCGACAATCCGGGCGATGACCTCGTGCACGTCATAGGGAGCGCGCACGTCCTCCGGGATCACGGCGTAGAGCTCTTCGGGATCGTACTTCGGCGGGCGCGGCTCCGTCAGCGGCAGGCCGTGGGCGTGGCGCGGGCCAAGGTGGCTGACGATGTCGCGCACGATCGTCAGGGCGTGTTCGTCGTCCTGCGCGAGGTGATCGACCACGCCGGACTTGCGGGCGTGAAGGTCGCCGCCGCCAAGGTCCTCGGCGCTGATTTCCTCGCCGGTAGCGGCCTTCACCAGCGGCGGCCCGGCGAGGAAGATCGTGCCCTGTTCGCGTACGATCACCGTTTCGTCCGACATGGCGGGAACATAAGCCCCGCCGGCGGTGCAGCTGCCCATCACGCAGGCGATCTGGGCGATGCCCTTGGCGCTCATGTTCGCCTGGTTGAAGAAGATCCGGCCGAAGTGGTCGCGGTCGGGGAAGACCTCGGCCTGGTGGGGCAGGTTGGCGCCGCCGCTGTCGACCAGGTAGATGCAGGGCAGGTGGTTCGCCTCGGCCACTTCCTGCGCGCGCAGGTGCTTCTTGACGGTCAGCGGGTAATAGGTGCCGCCCTTCACCGTGGCGTCATTGGCGACGATCATGCACTGGCGGCCCGAGACGCGGCCGATTGCGGTGATGATCCCGGCGCCGGGAATATCCTCGCCGTAGACGCCGTCTGCGGCCAGCTGCCCGAGTTCGAGCAGCGGCGAGCCGGGATCGAGCAGCCGCTCCACCCGCTCGCGCGGAAGCAGCTTGCCCCGGCTGACGTGGCGCTCGCGGCTGCGCTCGTCCCCGCCGAGTGCAGCCTTGCCCACGCGGTCGCGCAGTTCCGCCGCCAGCGCGCGGTTGTGCGCATCTCGGGCACGCGCCTGCGGATCGGCCAGGTCGAGCGCGGAAGCGAGGACCGGCGCGCTCACCCCTGGGCTCCGATCAGTTCGCGCCCGATCAGCATGCGGCGGATTTCGTTGGTGCCAGCCCCGATATCCAGCAGCTTGGCATCGCGCAGGAAGCGTTCGACCGGCCAGTCCTTGGTGTAGCCCGCGCCGCCCAGCGCCTGCACGGCCTCGCCCGCCGCGCGGAAGGCGTTTTCACTAGCCAGCAGGATCGCGCCCGCCGCGTCGAAGCGGGTGGTCTGCCCCGCATCGCAGGCCTTGGCGACGGCATAGACATAGGCCCGCGCGGACTGCATCGCGACGTACATGTCCGCAACCTTGGCCTGCATCAACTGGAAGCTGCCGATCGGCTTGCCGAACTGCTTGCGCTCGCGGACATAGGGGATGACCACGTCGAGGCAGGCCTGGATGATGCCGATCTGCATGCCGGCGAGCACCACGCGCTCGTAATCCAGCCCGCTCATCAGCACGCCGACGCCGCCGTGGAGCGGCCCCATCACGTTCTCTTCCGGCACGAAGCAGTCGTCGAACACCAGCTCGGCGGTCGGGCTGCCGCGCAGGCCCATCTTGTCGATCTTCTGGCCGATCGAGAAGCCGGCCATGTCCTTTTCGATCAGGAAGGCGGTGATCCCGCGCGACGCAGCCTCCGGCGCGGTCTTGGCATAGACCACCAGCGTGTCGGCACAGGTGCCGTTGGTGATCCAGAACTTGGTGCCATTGAGCCGGAAGCCGCCCGGCACGGCATCGGCGCGCAGCTTCATCGAGACGACGTCCGATCCCGCGCCCGCCTCCGACATGGCGAGGGAGCCGACGTGTTCGCCGCTGATCAGCTTGGGCAGGTACTTCGCCTTCTGCTCCTCGCTGCCCCAGCGGCGGATCTGGTTGACGCAGAGGTTGGAATGCGCGCCATAGGACAGGCCGACTGCGCCGCTCGCCCGGCTGACTTCCTCCACCGCGATGACATGGTCGAGATAGCCGAGGCCGAGGCCGCCCCATTCCTCTTCCACCGTGATCCCGTGCAGCCCCAGCGCGCCCATCGGCTGCCACAGCTCGCGCGGGAAGCGGTCCTCGCGATCGATCGCGGCGGCCAGCGGCATGATCTGTTCGTCGGCAAAGCGGCCCGCCGCCTCTCGGATCATCGCGGCGCTTTCGGTCAGGCCGAAGTCGAAATCGGGGGTGGCGCGCATCGGGCAGTCCTTCTCCGCTAACTGTTTGCGCGGGAGGCTAGCGCGATTGGTTCGTCAGGAAAAACTGGAATTGATCGCAGGCTGTGATAGGAAAATTCTATGCTAAGCCGCACCCAGCTGCGCCAGTTCCTTGCCGTGGTCGATACCGGCAGCTTCACCCGTGCGGCCTTGTCGCTCAACATCGCGCAGCCCTCGCTTTCGGCGGGGATCGCGGAGCTGGAGCGGCAGCTCGGCACCCGCCTGTTCGTGCGGGAACGGCGGCGGATCGGGCTGACCCCGGCGGGCAACGAACTGCTGCCGCTGGCGCGCAGCATCGAGCGGACATTTCACCTTGCCGAAACGCAGGTCGGCAACCTGCCGGTGCCCTTGCGCCCGATCCGGCTGGGGGTGCTGGAAACCCTGGCGCCCGACTGGCTGGAAGCAATCGTCGCGGGCTATGCCGGGCCGGAGCCGCTCGAACTGATCGAGGGCAGCGCGCGCGAACTGCAGGCCGCGCTGGCCAGCGAATCGCTCGATCTGGCGCTGACGCTGCTGCCACCGGGCGCTCAGGGGCAGGCCCTTTATACCGAGCCCTATTGCATGGCGCTGCCCGCCGCCCACCCGCTGGCCGGGGCGGAGCGGATCGCGGCGCGCGACGTGGCGGGCGAAACGATGATCGCCCGCCGCTCCTGCGAGGTGCTGGGCGAAACCAGCCGGTTCTTCACCGAACGCGGGGTGCGCCCGCGCTTTGCCCTGCGCTCGCCCAGCGACGAGCGCGCGCTGGCGATGGTCCGCGCGGGGCTGGGGGTGACGGTCGCGCCGCGCTCACTGGGGCGGGCGGGGATTGCGATGGTCCCGCTGGCCGAATTCGGCCTGACCCGCACGGTCGGCATCGCCTTTGCGCCGCACTGGGCTGCGCAGTTCGGCGCGGATCACGCCTTGCCTGCCGCCATCTCCGCCAACCTGCCCTGAGCGCGCGTCAGCCGATCATCATCAGGCTGGCGTTGCCCCCCGCGGCGGTGGTGTTGATCGATACGACCACCTCTTCCACCAGCCATTCCGGGGCATAGGCCGTGGGCAGATCGCTGCGCGCGGCGTGGAGCGGCACGATTGGCCCGGGCAGGGCGGCAACATGCTGCTGCGCCGCGAGGATCGCTGCGCCGTCCCCCTCGACCAGCGCCGCCGCGAAGGGCTCGCTGCTGCGCGCGGCAAGGCGCTTGGCCACACTGGTGGGCAGGTCGCCGGGAAGGGCCATGCCCTCGACCGTTGCGCTGTTGCCGCTCGCCAGCGCGGCGGCGATCTGCTCGATCAGCCCAGCCTCGGTGGATGGCAGCAGGAGGACATGGCCCTTGGGGTGCAGCGCGTAGACGTTGCGCTCGCCGACCGGGCCGGGGAGTTCGCGCTCCGTGCCGAGCAGGCTGGCCTCGCCATAGCGGCGGGCGGTGGCGGCGGCCTCGCTCTGCCCCTGGGCTTCGAGCCAGGCGACGAATTCGGCCAGTTCGGGCGGGGCCTTGCCCTTGCCGGTAACGGATGCGGGCGGATCGAGCGTCAGGCGGCCGAGATATAACGGCCCGCCCGCCTTGGGTCCGGTGCCCGAAAGGCCGCGCCCGCCGAACGGCTGGACGCCGACCACCGCGCCGATGGTGTTGCGGTTGACGTAGAGGTTGCCGGCATGGACCCGCGCGGTGACCTGCCGGATCGTCTCGTCGAGCCGGGTGTGGAGGCCGAAGGTCAGGCCATAGCCGGTGGCGTTGATTGCATCGACCAGTTCGCCCAGCCCCTCGCGGCGATAGCGCAGCACATGCAGCACCGGGCCGAACACCTCGTGCGTCAGCTGGGCGATGGACTGAATCTCGATCAGCGTCGGGGGAATGAAGGTGCCGCGCGTGGTTTCGGGGGGCAGGGGCAGCTGCTCGGCCCGCGCGCCTATGCTGCGCATCGCCTCGATATGCCGGACGATCCCGCCCTGGGCCTCGGCGGTGATCACCGGGCCGATATCGACGCGCAGCGCATCGGGGCGGCCCAGGCGCAGTTCCTGCATCGCGCCGCGCAGCATCGCAAGGGTGCGCTCGGCGATGTCCTCCTGCAGGCACAGCACCCGCAGCGCCGAGCAGCGCTGCCCGGCGCTGTCGAAGGCCGAGGCCAGCACGTCGGCCACCACCTGTTCGGCCAGCGCCGAGGAATCGACGATCATCGCGTTCTGCCCGCCGGTCTCGGCGATCAGCGGGATCGGGAGGCCTGCGGCGGAGAGCCGTCCGGCCAGCTGGCCCTGGATCAGGCGGGCAACGCGGGTCGATCCGGTGAACATCACGCCCGCCGTCTCATGCGAGGCAACCAGCGCACTGCCCAGCTCGCCGTCGCCGGGGAGCAGTTGCAGCGCGTGGCGCGGCACGCCGGCCTCGTGCAGCATCCGCACCGCTTCGGCGGCGATGAGGGGCGTGGAGGGGGCGGGCTTGGCAAGCACCGGGTTGCCTGCCGCCAGCGCGGCGGCGACCTGCCCAGTGAAGATCGCCAGCGGGAAGTTCCACGGGCTGATGCACACCACCGGTCCCAGCGGACGCTGGGCGGGGGTGAAGCGCTCGCGCAGCTGGGCTGCGTAATAGCGCAGGAAATCGACCGCCTCGCGCACTTCGGCCACGGCGTTGGGTACGGACTTGCCCGCCTCGCGTGATGCGAGGCCGATCAGCAGCGGCATCCGCTCTTCAAAGGCGAGGGCAGCGCGTTCGAGGATCGCGGCGCGTTTCTCGATCGCGGTCTCGCCCCAGCGGGAAGCGGCGGCCCGCGCGACGGCGGTGGGGGCGTCGCTGGCCGAGGCTTCTGCGACAGTCCCGACTACGTCGCCGTGATCAGCGGGGTTCAGCACCTCGCGCGCCATGCCCTCGCCAAAGGTGGGCGCGGCGCGCCATTCGATCCGCGCGCTGGCCGTGAGGGCCTGGCCCAGCGCGGCAAGGCTGGTTTCGGAGGCAAGGTCGATCCCGCGCGAATTGAGCCGGTCGGCAAACAGCGCGTGGGGCAGGGCGATCGCGGGGTGCGGTGCGCCGGGGTCGGGCATGGCGCGGACCTGCTCCACCGGATCGGCGACGAGGCTGTCCACCGGTACTGCCGGATCGGCGATGCGGTTGACGAACGATGAGTTCGCCCCGTTTTCCAGCAGCCGCCGGACCAGATAGGCGAGCAGCGTTTCGTGGGTGCCGACCGGCGCATAGATCCGGCAGGGCCGGTCCAGCCCCTCAGGCCCGACGACCTGACCGTAGAGCGGCTCGCCCATGCCGTGGAGGCACTGGAACTCGTACTGCCCCTGATCCCAGTCCGGCCCGGCGAGGTGGAACACGCTGGCCAGCGTCTGCGCGTTATGGGTCGCGAACTGGGGGAACACCGCGTCCGATGCGGCAAGCAGGCGCCGCGCGCAGGCGATATAGGCGACATCGGTGTGGACCTTGCGGGTATAGACCGGGAAGTCCTCCAGCCCATCGACCTGCGCCCGCTTGATCTCCGCATCCCAATATGCGCCCTTGACCAGCCGGACCATGATCCGCCGTCCGCTGCGCCGCGCCAGGTCGACGATCCAGTCGATCACCATGGGGCAGCGCTTGCCATAGGCCTGGACGACGAAACCCAGCCCCTGCCAGCCCGCCAGCGCTGGATCGAGCGCGAGGCTTTCCAGCAGGTCGAGCGACAGCTCCAGCCGGTCGGCCTCCTCGGCATCGATGTTGAAGCCGATGTCGTAACCCTTCGCCAGCAGCGCGAGGCCGCGCAGCACGGGCAGCAGTTCGCCCATCACCCGGTCAGCCTGGGCGCGGGAATAGCGCGGGTGGAGCGCGGACAGCTTGATCGAGATGCCCGGCCCGTCGATCGGCCCGCGCCCCGCCGCCGCCGCGCCGATGGCGTGGATCGCGCGGGTGTAGTCGGCGAGGTAGCGCTCGGCATCCTCCATGGTCGCAGCCGCTTCGCCCAGCATGTCGTAGCTGTAGCGAAAGCCGCGCGCCTCCAACTCGCGCGCGCGGGACAGGGCCTCGTCGATGGTCTCGCCGGTGACGAACTGTTCGCCCAGCAGCCGCATGGCAAGGTCGATCCCCCGGCGGATCACCGGCTCTCCCGCGCGGGCGACGAGACGGGTCAGCGCCGCGCCCAGCCCGCGATCATCGACGCTGCCGACCAGCCGTCCGGTCACCACCAGCCCCCAGGTCGCCGCGTTGACGAACAGCGAGCGCCCGCTGCCCAGATGCGCCGCCCAGTCGCCCTCGGCGATCTTGTCGCGGATCAGCGCGTCGCGGGTGGCGGTATCGGGGATGCGCAGCAGCGCTTCGGCAAGGCACATCAGCGCCACGCCCTCGTCGCTCGACAGCGCATATTCCTGCACCAGCCCTTCCACCCCGCCGCTGCGCGGATTGGCGCGCAGACCCTCGACCAGCCGGGTCGCGGTGGCGCGCACGGGGCCTTGCAGGGCTTCGGGCAGTTCGGCCTGCGGGAGCAATTCGGCCATGCACGCCCGCTCATCACGGCGGCAGGCGGCGGTGATCGCGCGGCGCAGCGGCGACTGTTCGCGGATCGGCGGGGCGAAAGCGGCGAAGGGCTGGGTCATGGCCCAAGCCTATCAGACAAGCCGCTGTCGATCTGGCCAAGTTTGTGGCATGAATAGAGTGAACCGTCCTTTTATCTGGCTATCGGCAGGCAAAATGCATGGAAAAGACCCGCAAAACAGTCGATCTGGACAGCTATGATCGCCGTATCGTCGAGGTTCTCTCCGCCGAAGGGCGGATCAGCGTCACCGAACTGGCCCAGCGCGTCGGCCTGTCCAAGACCCCGTGCCAGGTGCGGATGCGGCGTCTGGCGGAGGCGGGCGTGATCACCGGCTTTCGCGCCGTGCTCGACCGGGCGAAGCTCGGCATGGATCACGTCGCCTTCGCGGAAGTGAAGCTGTCCGACACCCGCGAGACTGCTCTGGAAGAATTCAACGCTGCCGTCCGCCGCATCCCCGAAGTGGAGGAATGCCACATGATCGCGGGCGGGTTCGATTACCTGCTGAAGGTCCGCACCGCCGATATCCGCAAGTACCGGATCGTGCTGGGCGAAAAGATTTCCAGCCTGCCGCACGTGGCCAACACCACCACCTTCGTGGCGATGGAGACGGTGAAGGAGGGGTAGAGCGGAGGTGGCGCTCTGGCTCGAACCTGAGCCCTTCTCTGGTCGTAGTCCGGTCGGATGTGGCGCTCTGGCTGGGGCGGCAGGATTGACCTCGCTGCGCTCGGTCGCCTCCGCTGGCGCTCCGGCTCGAACCTGAGTCTCTTGTTTGTTCGCAGGTTCGGGCTGGCGTAGCGCTCTGGCTGGGGCGGCAGGATTCGAACCTGCGAATGCCGGTACCAAAAACCGGTGCCTTACCACTTGGCGACGCCCCAGCAGAGCAGGGGCCTTTAGCAGAGCTTGGCCGGAAGGGAAGGGGGCAACGCGCCCCCCTGCCTCTCCCCGTTCGTCACCCCGGGCTTGACCCGGGGTCCAGCTTCCTTGCGGAGCCACCTGCACTGAAAGATCAAGCTGGACCCCGGATCAAGTCCGGGGTGACGGGTGTGTCAGGGGTGATCGTGTCAGTCCAGGACGCCGGGGTTAAGCGTTGCGAAATCCGCTGCGCTGTGGCGTTCGCGCAGGACGGTGCCTTCGGCGCCGAACGGGCGGTTGACCAGCCGCCCGCGCTTCACCGCAGGCCGTGCGCTGATTTCGGTCACCCAGCGGCCCACCGCTTCGTATTCCTGCAGCTGCAGGAATTCGCGGGTGTTGCCATAGGCGTCGCCGTTCCACAGCGCGGCCAGCCAGGCGTAGTTGGCGATGTCGGCGATCGAATATTCGTCCCCCGCCAGATAGCGGGTTTCCTTCAGCCGGTTGTTGGCCACGTCGAACAGGCGCTTGGTTTCCATCGCATAGCGGTTGATCGCATATTCGATCTTGACCGGGGCATAGTGATAGAAGTGGCCATAGCCGCCGCCGATGAACGGCGCGCTGGCCATCTGCCACATCAGCCAGCAGATCGCCTCGGTCCGGCCCTTGAGGTCTTGCGGAATGAAGGCATGGAACTTGTCGGCGAGGTGCAGCAGCATGGCCCCGCTTTCGAACAGGCGCAGCGGCTCCGGCCCGGACTGGTCGAGCATCGCCGGGATCTTGCTGTTGGGGTTGAGCGCGACGAAGCCCGAGGTGAACTGGTCGCCCTGGCCGATCTGGATCAGCCAGGCGTCATACTCCGCGCCGCTGAAGCCGGCCTCCAGCAGCTCCTCAAGCATGATCGTCACCTTAACCCCGTTGGGCGTGCCCAGCGAATAGAGCTGGAAGGGGTGTTGACCCACCGGCAGCTCGCGCTCCACCTGCGCGCCCGCAGTGGGGCGGTTGATGCTGGCGAAGGGGCCGCCGTTGCCGGGATCCCAGGTCCAGACGGCGGGGGGCGTGTATTCGGCATCGGCCATCGGGCAATCCTCGTTCGGTTCGGTATTCTGCGGGCGATGTTAGCCACGGTTGCATGGCCGCGCCAAGGGGCTAGGAAGAGGCCCATGCGAAACATTCTCAAACTCACCGCCGCGCTGGCCGCGCTTTCCCTGCCCGCCGCGCTCTCCGCCGAGACCCCGATCGATCCCGCGCGCCTTACGGAAACGGTCCAGACCATGACCAAGGACTGGTTCCAGGGCCGCGCCCCCGGCACCGTGGGCGAGGAACGGGCGGTGGGCTATCTCATCGGACGGTTCGAGGCCTTGGGGCTGGAGCCGGGCGGACCGGACGGATCGTGGGTGCAGCAGGTACCGCTGCTTCACACCCGGCTGGGCGCGCCGGAGAAGCTGGAACTGGCGACGCCGCAGGGCGCCATGCCGCTGCGGCTGGGGACGGACGTCTACCTTTCCACCTTGCGGAATGAGGATGTCGCGCGCGTCGCCCAGGCGCCGCTGGTCTTCGTCGGTCACGGCGTCTCCGCGCCGGAACGCGGCTGGGACGATTTCAAGGGCGTGGACCTGAAGGGCAAGGTCGCTGTCTTCCTGATCAACGATCCGGACTTCGCCGCTGCCAAGGGCGAGGCGGTCGCCGGCAAGTTCGGCGGGCGGACGATGACCTATTACGGCCGCTGGACCTACAAGTTCGAGGAAGCCGCCCGGCGCGGCGCGGTGGCGGCACTGATCGTCCACGATGCGGACGGTGTCGGCTATGGCTGGAACGTTATCACCAGCCCTGGGGGCGAAAATTACGGGCTGGTCGCGAAGGACGGCCAGCAGACCAGCCTCGCCCTGCAGGGCTGGCTTTCGCTCGAACAGTCGGGCCGGCTGTTCGGCGCTGCCGGGCTGGACCTTGCCAAGCTGCGCAAGGCGGCGCGCACCGCGAAGTTCCGCCCTGTCGAAATGAAGGGCGTCACCCTGTCCGCCGCGATCCCCTCCGCGCACGAGGTGATTGCCAGCCACAACGTCCTCGCCCGCCTGCCCGGCACCACCCGCGCCGACGAGACGGTGATGTTCGGCGCGCACTGGGATGCCTACGGCGAGGGCAAGCCGGACGCGCAGGGCCGCATTTACCGCGCCGGGGCCAACGACGACGCGCTGGGCGTCGCCGCGCTGCTCGAAATCGCGCGAGGGATGAAGGCGGGGCCGGCCCCGCAGCGCAGCGTGGTTTTCGGGGTCTGGACGGCGGAGGAACGCGGGCTGCTGGGATCGGAGGCCTATGCCCAGAATCCGGTGTGGCCGCTCGACAAGACGGTCGCCAACCTCACCATCGACGTGCTGCAGACGGCGGGCCGCGCCAAGGACGTGGTGCTGATCGGCAAGGGCCAGTCCAGCCTTGAGGACGATCTCGCCGCAACCGCCGCGAAGCAGGGGCGCACGGTGACGGTCGAAAGCCTGCCCGAACGCGGGCTGTTCTTCCGCGCCGACCACTTCTCCTTCGCCAAGCGCGGGGTGCCGGTGTTGCTGATGATGGGCCTTGCCGGGGCGTCAGAGCTGGAACAGGGCGGGCGCGCAGCCGGGCAGGCGTGGATCGATGACTATACCGGGCGCTGCTATCACCAGGCCTGCGATGCGTGGGATGCTTCGTGGAACCTCGCGGGTGCAATCCAGGACATCGAGGCGATGCGCGACATCGGCACCGACCTTGCCAATTCCGCCCGCTGGCCGGAATGGAAGCCGGGGAGCGAGTTTGCCAAGCTGCGGAAGAAGGTGGACTAACGCTCCCAGATCAGGGAGTTACTCCACCAACCTCCGTTCGTGTCGAGCGAAGTCGAGACACGCGGGAGGCCACCAGGATCGACACG
>JAYRMP010000043.1:0-26524 GCA_041912655.1 Novosphingobium sp.
GAGCAGCACTCCGGGCGAGAAGCGCGCATAGCGCTCGTCGAAGGCTGTCTTGTAGGAATAGGAGCCCGGCGGCGTGATGAAGTTCGCCAGCATCGCAATGGGTTCGTCATCCAGTGACATGGTCAGCCGCTCGAGCCGCCCGTGCGAGGCGGCGGCTGACAGCGCTTCCCGGAACAACTGCGCGGTCGCATGGTGCGAGGCAAGCGCCGACCCCGCAGCGCCCTTCCAGCCCGAATGTTCGAGCGCGAGGAAATCATCGATCCACCGACCTAGGCGGTGCTCGTCGTCGCGTCGCTCGAACACCAGGTCGCCCAGTTCGCCGAGGCGCGCGTGCTGGCGGCGCAGTTCCTTGCGCTTCTTGCCGGACATCGAAGCTTCGAAATAGTCCTGCGCACCGAGCGGCGAGGACAGCATCGCGCGCTCCTCCTCATGGACCAGCGCGGCGGTGCGGCCCTGCGCGGACACCGCTGCCTGCAATGCGGCGTGGAGCGGTCCGTCCAGCGGCAGCTGGGAGAGGTGCAGGAACAGCCCAGCGCCGCAATGGTGATCCTGCCAGCGCAGGAGCGCGGTCCAGAATTCGCGCTCCAGGCCCTTGGCGACCAGCGGCGCACCCAGGAAGCAGTTGCCGTGGACCCAGTTGCACCAGTGCGGGATCGGCCAGCCATAATAGCGGGATTCGCGCCGCAGGGGCAGCAGTCCGGCCAGTTCGCCATCATGGTCGAAACGAAGCATCGCGACGCTGCCGTGCGGATCTAGCGCGCGCAGCGCGGGCAGCAGGTACCAGCTTTCGTGGAACGGGTTGGGCTCGCTCGCGCACTGGGCAAGGGCATCCCAGGCCAGGCGGGCCTCTGGCGTGTCGAGGTCTTGCCAGGCAGTCAGCCGGGCGAGCGAGGGCAGGGCGGTATCCCGCACCGGGGCCGCCCCGCTGTCACGCTGCATGGTCGCCGCACTGGCCAAACTCTGGATCCCGCAACTGATCAGGAGCGCGAGTGCCCCGGAACGGTTGCGGGTTTAGCAGCCATTCGCCAAGGAATGGCTAACGTCCAGCTACTTAGCGGCGCTCGCAAACAACCGCTGGCCAAGCGCGGTGACCGAGGGATCGGCGGCGGGCTTGCGAGCGAAGTCGGCATCGCCGGGGACATAGGCCGGATTGAACCGGTCCAGCCAGGCTGCCGCAGCGCCGAGCCATTCGATCCGTTCTTCCTTTGTGAAGAAGTTGCCGTAGTGGCCGTTGCGGGGCTGCTCGATATAGGCGAAGTCGACGCCTTCCTTCTTGCCGGCCCCGCGCAGCGCGCCGACCAGGGTACGCGCCTGGGCGATCGGCACGCGCGGATCGCGCACGCCGTGGACCACCAGGATCGGTGACCACTTGCCGCCGGCGTTCTTGGCCGGGGAAACGGTTTCGAGCGAGTTCGCGCCTTTGGCCAGATAGTTCGCACCGAAGGAGCCGAGGTAGCCCTGGTCGTAGGACCGCATCTGCGGCAGGTCATAGACCCCGGCGCCAGCAATGGTGCAGCGCCAGCGCGCCGGATCGCGCTGCGCCGCGCGCGCCGAGGCGTATCCGCCATAGGACCAGCCCATCATGCAGGCGCGGTTCTTGTCGACCACGCCCTGTCCGTCGAGATGGTCGACCACGTCGTTGAGATCGTCCTGCATCCGGGTGCCGAACCCGTCCTTGCGTCCTTCCTTCAGGAATTCGCGCCCGTATCCGCCCGAACCGCGATAGTTGGGCTGGACCACGACATAGCCCTGTTCGGCAATCGACTGCGCCCACTGGTCATAGGCGGCATAGTCACGCACGCCGTAAGGGCCGCCGTGGGTCAGCACGACCACTGGCAGCTTGCCCTGTCCGGCGCGCAGGCGCGGCTTGGTGACGATCGCCTGGATGTCGAGCCCGTCGCTCGCCTTGTAGCGGATCGCCTCGACCGGGTTCATCAGCCCGTCCTTGAGCGTCTCGCTTTCGTAGCCGATCGCTTTCATCTCGCCCGACGCGGTGTCGTAATAGTAATAGGCATCCAGCTGGTTGGGCTGGGCGAGCGCGACGATCAGCTTGGTGTCGCCATCGTTGGTGGAAACGATCCGCGCATTGCCCGGGCCGAATTCCTGGTTGAACTGCTGCATGATCAGCTTGAGCCGCGGATCGGTGAAGGTCTGGAACGGGCGCAGCGAGGCATAGCTGAAGCCGATCACGCCATTGCGATCCTCGTTGACCATGGCGCTGCCCGCGTCATAGCCCTTGGGCGCCGAAAACAACTTCTCGCCAATCTGCATGGTTTTGAGATTGGCCTTGTAGATCGCCCGATAACCTTCGTGGTTGCTGGAGACGATCGCCATGTCGGGTTCATCGAGGAACACGATCGGGCGGATGCCCGCACCGGCAAAATCCTTGTCGGTCACGCGCTGGACAGTGGCCAGCGGTTCGCCAGCGCGTGAGCGATAGAGATAGCGTTCTTCGCCGCTGTCGCCATCGGTGGCGAAGCCCATGCGGATCACGCCCTTGCCGTCGGCGGCCCAGCCATCGACGATCGGGTTGGGCTGCTGGACAGTGCCAGTGACCTTGCCGCTGGCGATGTCCACCCAGTCCACCCGGTACTTGAACATCATCTCGGTATTGCCGTTGTCGACCATCCGGGCGAGCAGCAGGCGGGCCTTCGCCTTGTCGATATAGAGCACGTCCGAGGCATCGGCCGTGGCCAGATCCCACGCCTGCGGGATCGTCTGGCCGCTAGTGACGTCGTAGGCCGCTAGCCGGGCGAGGTCCGCGCGGCGGCCACCGATGTTCTCGCGCGAGGTGAGGGTGAGCAGGAGGTAGCGGTCTGTCGCCCAGCGATAGCTGGTGAGCTGCCGCTGCCCCGCTTCCTTGTAGGTTTCGGCGGTGGCGAAAACCTTGGGCTTGCCGCCGTTGACGAGGTCGATCACGGCATAGACGAAGTCATTGCCGCTCCCCAGGGTTACCGCAGCCTTGGTGCCATCGGGCGACAGGGCAATGTTCTGCATCGCGGGCAGTTCGGCCAACGTCGTCAGCGGCACCTTCTGGGCAACGGGCTCGCCCGGAGTGGTCTGGGCCAGCGCGGGCGCGGCAAGGGCGAGCGAAAGTGCAGCGGCAAGGCTGCCGCGCAGCAGGGTCGAGTGGAGCTTCACAGCGTTATCCTTCGTCAGTCCGCCGATCCGGCGGTCCAGTCATGCCACCAAGCTTAACGGTCTCTCGCCGCCATGCAACCGGCATCCACCTGACGACAAAGCAAAACCCCGCCCGGATCGCTCCGGACGGGGCTTGCTTTCACCTGTCAGGTCAGGGGCTTGATCAGCCCGCGTGACCTGCCGCCAGCGCGGCGAGCAACAGCAGCGCGACGATGTTGGTGATCTTGATCATCGGGTTGACGGCGGGACCGGCGGTGTCCTTGTAGGGATCGCCGACCGTGTCGCCGGTCACTGCAGCCTTGTGGGCTTCAGAGCCCTTGCCGCCGTGGTTGCCATCTTCGATGTACTTCTTGGCGTTGTCCCATGCGCCGCCGCCCGAAGTCATCGAGAGCGCGACGAACAGGCCGCCGACGATCACGCCCAGCAGCAGCGCGCCAAGCGCGGCAAAGCCGTTGGCCTGGCCCGCGACCTGGCCGATCACGAAGTAGACCGCGATCGGGGCCAGCACCGGCAGCAGCGAAGGAACGATCATTTCCTTGATCGCCGCCTTGGTGACGAGGTCCACGGTGCGGGCATAGTTGGGACGGCTGGTGCCGGCCATGATGCCCGCATCATTGCGGAACTGCTCGCGCACGTCGACCACCACGTCGCCGGCGGCGCGGCCCACGGCGGTCATGCCCATCGCACCGAACAGGTACGGGAGCAGCGCGCCGAGCAGCAGGCCGACGATGACATAGGGGTTTTCCAGGCTGAAGCTGACTTCGCCGTTGGCGAGATCGCCGTCGGAGAAGGCCGGGAAGAACTCCTTGAGGTCGGTGGTATAGGCGGCGAACAGCACCAGCGCGGCAAGGCCGGCCGAACCGATCGCATAACCCTTGGTGACGGCCTTGGTGGTGTTGCCAACCGCGTCGAGCAGGTCGGTCTTTTCACGGACCGAGTCGTCGAGACCGGCCATTTCGGCAATGCCGCCGGCATTGTCGGTAACCGGACCGTAGGCGTCGAGCGCAACGACCATGCCGGCCAACGCCAGCATCGCGGTGGCGCCATAGGCGATGCCGATCAGGCCCGCCAGCTGGTGGGCGATGATGATGCCCGCGACGATCACCAGGGTCGGCAGTGCGGTCGCTTCGAGCGACACCGCAAGGCCCTGGATCACATTGGTGCCGTGGCCGGTTTCAGAGGCCTTGGCGATCGACTTCACCGGGCGATAGCTGGTGCCGGTGTAGTATTCGGTGATCCAGATGATCAGCCCGGTGATGACCAGACCCAGCAGCGAGCAGTAGAACAGCGAGCGGCCGGTGTAGGTGCTGCCATCGGCCAGGGTGCCGACGACGGTTTCGATACCGCCCAGGGCATGGCCGGTGGCCCACCAGATCGCCGGGATCGCGAGGATCGCGGAGACGAGGAAGCCCTTGTACATCGCGCCCATGACGTTCTTCGAGTTGCCGAGCTTCACGAAGTAGGTGCCGATGATCGAGGTGACGATGCAGACGCCGCCGATCAGCAGCGGCAGCGCCATCAGGTTGGGCAGCAGGGCGCCCGCGCTCTTCAGCAGCAGCGCGGTCAGCACCATGGTGGCGCCGACGGTGACGACATAGGTTTCGAACAGGTCGGCAGCCATGCCGGCGCAGTCGCCCACGTTGTCGCCCACGTTGTCGGCGATCACGGCCGGGTTGCGTGGATCGTCTTCGGGAATGCCCGCCTCGACCTTGCCGACGAGGTCGGCGCCGACGTCGGCGGCCTTGGTGAAGATCCCGCCGCCGAGACGCGCGAAGATCGAGATCAGCGAAGCGCCGAAGGCGAGGGCGACGAGGCCGTCCACCACCGTGCGGTCATCGCCGCCGACGGTGTAGCCCGCCTGTTCGGTCAGGAACCAGTAGAACACCGCGATGGCGAGCAGCGCGAGGCCCGCGACCAGCAGGCCGGTGATCGCACCGGCGCGGAAGGCCATGGTCAGGCCGTCCTGCAGGCCCTTCTGCGCGGCCGCAGCCGTGCGGACGTTCGAGCGGACCGAGATGTTCATCCCGATGAAGCCCGCGACGCCCGACAGGATCGCGCCGATCAGGAAGCCCGCCGCCGAGATCTTGCCGAGGGTCAGGACGATGATGATCGCCACGACCACGCCGACAATGGCGATGGTGGTGTACTGACGCCGCAGATAGGCCTGAGCGCCTTCCTGGATCGCTCCCGCGATCTCCTGCATCTTTTCATTGCCTGCCGATGCACTGAGCACCTGGCGGCTGGTGACGAAGCCGTACAGCACGGCCAATAGTCCCAGTATTATCGAGATCGTGACGAGACTCACAGGACCTCCCCCTTCTTCCAAGACAATTCGCAAAAGCCCCGCACACGCGGGGCCCGGATGGGAGGCTATAGGGGGATTCCGGGTAATGCAACGCCTTCGCCGCTGAATCTCGGGAGCCTGCGCGGCGGCGCCCGCAAAAGCCTTTGTCCCGAAGCGAAACATGCGTTCGATCAACGACGAACCGCGGATTCTTGCCAGACATTATGGTTTGTGAGAGGTTAACCTTCATGCAAACCGCGCTCAGGCAACTGTTTCACTGGATGCCGTTCCTGTTCGGGATCGGCTTCATCGCCCCGCTTATCGCCCAGACGATGGCCTATTGGGACATTCCGGCGCCCTTCGGGATCAGCCGGATCGCCTTTGGCCTGATGATCGGCACTCCGTGGGGGCTCTACGCGACGCTTCGGGGGCGCTGGCTATGAAGGAGATGACCACGCTGCAGCCGGGTGTCGTCCAGACGCCCGGGTCTGGACCCGCGATTACCCTTGGCGAAGGCGATGGGCTCGATGCCCACACCCGCCGCACCCTGCTCCAGCAGGAACGCGCCATCGCGCGCAAGTATTCGTCCAACGGCAAGGCGATGTGGCCCTACACGGTGATCACTCTGGGCTGCTTCGCGATGTGGCTGGCCTTCTGGCCGCTGGCGATGATGGACATCCTGCCGCTGTGGATCGGCTTTCCGGTCAGCTGTGTGTTCGCGGCAGGCGGCTATATCACCAGCCACGAAGCCATGCATTCGAACATCGGTCGTCCCGGCACCCCGCAGCGCTTCTGGAACGAGGCGGTGGGCGAAGTGGCGACGATCATCCTGATCTTCCCGTTCTCGATGGCGCGGATGATGCACCTGCATCACCACTACTACACCAACGATCCCGAAAAGGACCCGGACTACACCGACGCCGCCCCGGGCAAGTATTCGGCCTGGTACAAGACCTGGCTCAACCGCCAGCCCGGCGTCGATGGCTCGATCCATCACTACAAGCGCGTGCTCGAACGGATCGGCACCCCCGCCGCCAAGAAGGCGCTGCGCGACACGATGCTGCTCCAGCTGTTTTCGATGGCATTCTTCTTCGCGATGTCGTGGTCGGGCTATGCGATGGAAGTGGCGCTGCTGTGGTGGCTGCCCCGCCACATCGGCCTGTCCTATATCCGCTACTGGCTGAGCTGGGCGCCGCATCATCCGCGCACCGGCACTGGGCGCTATGACAACACCCGCGTGTTCAAGACCTGGATCGGGCACTGGCTGTCGATGGGGATGCAGTACCACATCGTCCACCACCTCTATCCCGAGGTACCCAACCACCTGACCCGCTATGCCTACCGGGAAATGAAGCCGATCCTCGAGGCGCGCGGCGTGGATTGTTCGGCGCTGAAGGACTAGGAAGAGCAAGAGGCAAGCACCTTCGTCATCCCGGACTTGATCCGGGATCGCGGGCCTATTCGAAGCCAGCGAGGTTTGGGGGCAAGTCGCCAGCGATCCCGGCGTTCGCCGGGATGACGAGTGGCCGATACTTTGCGCCTTACCGGTGTTCGTAGCCCAACATGCCGGAAGTAGGAGCGCCATCGATCAGCAGGGCTGAGCCTGTTCGCAGCAGTGCTTCACCCACCCGATGCGCGGGGACCGGCAGCTTAGTGCCTTCAGCCGCAGTGAACAGCAGCTGGTAGTCATCGCCCCAGCGCAAAGCATCGTCGCGGCGGCTTTCCGGGGCGGCGATGGGAACAGCCTGCCGGTCGATCGCAAAGGTCACGCCCGAAGCATCGGCCATCCGCGCGGCATCAAGCAGCAGGCCATCCGACACGTCCATCATTGCCGTGACCAGCGGGGCAAGCGCCTGACCTTCGTTCAGTAAGGCGGCCGGACGTCGATAGGCTGTGCTATCGCCGACGCCTGACTGCAAGGCTTCGAACCCCATCATCGCTGCCCCGACCGGCCCGGTCAGGTAAAGCGCGTCGCCCGCCCGCGCGCCACTGCGCGCCGCTACGGGGCGGTGGGTAGCGCGGCCCAGCGCCGTCAGGCCCAGAACCTGCGAACCCGTGCCGCCAATGGTATCACCGCCGAGCAGCGGGACACGATAATGGTCCAGCACCTCGCGCAGACCATCGACAAACCGCGCATCGTCTCCGCCGAAGCGATAGCCCAGCAGCACGCCCAACGGTTCGGCTCCCTTGGCGGCCAGATCGGAGAGGTTGGTGGCGACGAGTTTCCAGGCGATGTCCGCCGGGTCCTGTCCGGGCAGATAATGGACGCCCTCGGCCATCGCGTCGTGGGTCAGGACCAGCGCTTCGCCGCCGATTTCCAGCACGGCGCAGTCATCGGCCAACCCACGCGCGGCGGGATGGACCGCCAGTGCGCGCAGGGACGCGATGAAGGCGGCCTCGCTGCTCAGCGCACCGCCTTGGCGATGGAATCGAGCACGCCGTTGACGAACTTCGCCTCGCGCTTCTCGAAGAAGGCATGGGCGACGTCGACATACTCGCTGATCGCGCTGCCGGTGGGCACGTCGGCACGGGCCATCAGTTCCCAGGCACCGGCGCGCAGGATCTGCAGCATGGTCTTGTCGAGCCGTTCGAGCTTCCAGCCCTCGGCCAGCTTGCCGGCCAGCAGGGCGTCGATCTCGTCCTTGCGGGCGTGGACCCCGGTGACCACCGCATCGAAAAAGGCGACTTCGGCCTTGGCATACTGCGCGCCCTCGATCTCCGCGCCGAGCCGGTGGCGGTGGAACTCGTCGAGCAGCGAGGCGAGCGGGGTGCCCTCCATGTCGATCTGGTAAAGCGCCTGGACGGCAGCAAGGCGCGCGGCAGCGCGGGCCTGGGCGGAGGATTTCATATGCCAAGCCTCGTTTCGATGGAGCGGGCGTGCGCGGGCAGGCCCTCGGCTTCGGCGAGCGCGATGGCGGCCGGACCGACCGCCTCCAGCGCCGCCGCGTCAAGCTGGATGAAGCTGGTGCGCTTCATGAAATCGAGCACCGACAGGCCCGAGGAGAAGCGCGCCCGCCGCCCGGTGGGCAGGACGTGGTTGGGGCCGGCAACATAATCGCCGACCGCTTCGGGGGTCATCCGGCCGAGGAACACGGAACCGGCGTGGCGGATGCGGTCGAACAGGGCCTGGGGATCGTCGGTGGCGATCTGGACGTGCTCGGCGGCCAGCGCGTTGGCGAGCGCCGGAGCCTCGTCAAGGCTGGCGACCTCGATGATCACGCCGTGGTTCTTCCAGCTTTCGCTCGCCACGCGGGCGGAAGGGAGCATGGCCAGTTCCACGCCGACCCGGTCGGCGACCGTATCGGCGAAGAGCGGATCGTCGGTGATCAGGATCGACTGGGCCGAAGGATCATGCTCGGCCTGGCTGAGGAGGTCGGCGGCGGTCCATTCGGGGTCGTTTCTGCCGTCGGCGATCAGCAGGATCTCGCTGGGGCCGGCGACCATGTCGATCCCGACCACGCCGTAAAGCTGGCGCTTGGCCTCGGCCACCCAGGCGTTGCCGGGGCCGGTGATGACATCGACAGCGCGGATGCGCTCGGTGCCATAGGCCAGCGCCGCCACCGCCTGCGCCCCGCCAATGCGCCAGACCTCGTCAACGCCCGCCAGGTGCGCGGCGGCGAGGACCAGCGGATTGACCTGTCCCTTGGGGGTCGGGGTCACCACGGTCAGCCGCTCAACGCCCGCGACCTTGGCGGGAATGGCGTTCATCAGCAGCGAGGACGGATAGGCCGCCCGACCGCCCGGAACGTAGAGCCCGGCGGCATCGACCGGGCGCCAGCGCGCGCCCATCCGCACGCCCGCGGCATCGGTCGCGTCACGGTCGGCCGGAAGCTGCGCTTCATGGTAGGCGCGGATGCGCTGGGCGGCGAGTTCCAGCGCGGCGCGCAGCGTCGGGTCCAGCGCCTCGAAGGCTTCGCGGCAGGCTTCGGCGGGAATCTGCCAGTCGGCATCGCTCGCCAGGACATGGCCGTCGAACTTCGCGGTCAGTTCGGCCAACGCCTCGTCACCCCGCGCCCGGACATCGTCGAGGATGATCGACACGTCGCGCGCCACATTGTCGTCGCTCTCGCGCCGGTCGGCGACGAGGCGGCGGAAGGCTCGCTCGAAATCGGGGGAGGCGGTGCTGAGGCGCTGCATCAGGCTGCTGCCTTGCCCTGGGCGACCACCGCCCGGAACCGCTCGACCAGCGCGCCAACGCGCGGGTCGGTCTTGAGCGCGGCGCGGTTGACGATCAGCCGGGCCGAAACGTCGAGGATGCGGCTAGTCTCGACCAGACCATTGTCCTTGAGCGTGCGGCCCGTGGAGACCAGATCGACGATCCGGCTGGCCAGACCCAGCCCAGGAGCCAGCTCCATCGCGCCGTTCAGCTTCACCACCTCGGCCTGGATGCCCAGGCTTTCGAAGTGCTTGCGGGTGAGGCCCGGATACTTGCTGGCAACGCGCAGATGGCTGACCCGCGCGCTGTCGCCCACCTGCTCGGCGGGTTCGGCAACCGACAGGCGGCAGTGGCCGATGTCCAGATCAACCGGCGCGTAGAGATCGGAATAGGCGAATTCCTCGACCACGTCGGAGCCGACGATCCCCGCCTGCGCCGCGCCGTGGGCGACGAAGGTGGCAACATCGAAGGCGCGCACGCGGATCAGGCGCATGTCCGGGTCTTCGCAGGCGAACGACAGCGCGCGGTTGCCCTTGTCGTGGAAGCCGGGTTCGGGCACCACACCGCCACGCGCCATCAGCGGCAGCGCTTCGTCGAGGATACGGCCCTTGGGCACGGCGAAAGTCAGCGGTCTGGTCATGGCAGGCGGGCGTTTAGGCGGGGTGGGGCGAAAGGGCAAGGATCGGGCGCATGGCGGACGAATACCAGTTCATCGACATCAACGCGAGCGGCCCCGGAATGGTCGTCGCGGCGTTTGATAACCAGGTCGCCTATTGCCGCAAGGCGGGCGCCACCGTCACCGCCCGGGTGGTCGCCGCGCTGCGCGACCTGCTGGAGCGGGGCGAGGGTGGCCAACTGCTCGAAACAGTGCGGGCCTGGCAGGGTGCGCCGCTGGCGGATGCGCTGCCGCTGCGCGTGGCTGGCGGGATTCACTCGCTCTATCTGAAGGACAGGGCTTCCCCGCTGGGCGCGATCTACCGCGACGAACAGGGCGTGGACGATGCCGCTCTGATTGCTGCCGCGATCCATGCGAACGAGGCGGAGTTGCTGCCCTGGCTCGATGGCCCGCCGCAGACCAACGAAGCCGGGCGGTCCGCCGGCTTTATCGCGGCGATGCTGTGGCTGGCGGAACAGGGGCTATGCCCGCGCTTCCAGTGCCTGGAAATCGGTTCGAGCGCCGGGATCAACCTGATGCTGGCGCGCTATCGCTATGAACTCGGCGGGGTAGGCGTGGGGCCGCAGCCGGGAGCGATGCGCTTCGAGCCGCGCTGGAAAGGCAATCCTCCGCCCGACCGTGCGATCGAGATCGTTTCGACCAAGGGCTGCGATGTCGCGCCGGTCGACCTTTCCGATCCGGCGCAGGCGCTGCGGCTGAAGGCCTATATCTGGCCAGAGCATGCCGAGCGGTTCGAGCGGATGGAAGCCGCGATTGCCGAGGCGGCGAAGCAGCGGCCCGACCTCGTCCATAGGAACGCCGCCGATTTTGTCGAGGCGGAGCTGGCCCGGCCGCAGGAAGCGGGGACCACGCGGCTGCTGATTCATTCGATCGTCTGGCAATACGTTCCCGCCGACCAGCAGGACCGGATCACCGCCGCGATGGAAGCCGCTGGCACGCGAGCCACTCCAGAATGGCCACTTGCCTGGGTGGCGCTGGAGGCCAATCGGGTGCTGCACCTCCACGAACTGGTCGTGCGTTACTGGCCGGGCGGCGCAGAGCCGGTCATGCTGGGGCGGGCACACCCGCACGGCATGTCGATCGACTGGCAGGTTTAAGACATCCCCCGCTCGCGCCGCCGCTGTTCGAACCGGTCGCGCACCCGCTGCGGATAGGGCAGGCCGAGCCGCTCCATCCGCTCCATCCACCCGCCGTGGTAGGAAACCCATTCCCACACCGCCGCGCCTAGCAGGATTGCCGCGCCTGCGCCGGCGAATGGCTGCGCGCCCATCGGGACCAGCCAGGCCCACAGTCCCAGCGCCGCGAACGCGGCAATCGCGACCATGTGCGACAGCGGGAAGTTGCGGATGGTGTTGGCAAAGCGCTTGAACAGGCCCAGCCCGGCGAGGAACAGCACGGTGCCGCCGGTCTGGACCAGCACCAATTCGTGGCTGGCCGTTTCGTGCCAGTGCTCCAGCAGCAGGGCATCGCCCACCGCGACGATCACCACTCCCAGCACGATCGGCATGTGGAGGTAGGTGTAGGCGTTGCGCGCCACGCGTCCCGCCTGTTCGTGGCCCGAGATCAGCTGGGCGCCGCGCTGCGCACCGAGGTCGAAATAGAGCCACCACATCAGCGCCGAGCCCGCAAAGGCGATTCCCAGCGCCAGTGCCAGACCCGCGCCCCACGGCGCGTCGGCCACGCTGGCGCCGGTCACCACGATCCCTTCGCCCAGCGCGATGATGATGAACAAGGCGCAGCGTTCTGCCATGTGGCTGCCGGAAATGTCCCAGTCGCTCCCCGCCGAGCGGCCAAGACCGGGGGTGTGGAACATCGTCATAGGCCCGGCATATTCGATGGCCAGTGCGGCCAGCCACAGCAGCAGGCGCAGGTCCGGATCGGTGCTCAGCGCGCCGCCGATCCACAGCGGGGCAGAGGCGAGGAACCAAGCCGAGATGCGCGCCATGTTGCGCATCCGTGCCGGGCCTTCTGGCCGGAAGATCAGCGTTGCCGCCAGCGACCGGCCCAGTTGCAGCGCGACATAGGCGCCCGCGAACAGCATCCCGGTGCCGGCAAAGGCGGTGGGGATGGCGACGGCCATGACCAGGCTGGCCAGCATCACCCCCAGCAGCAGCAGGCGCACGGGCAGACGGTCCGGATCGGCCCAGTTGGACACCCAGGCGGTATAGATCCAGCCCCACCACACCGCGAGGAACAGCACCACGTTTTCCGCGAGGCCATGCCAGGACAGGTGGTGGTGCAGGCTGTGCGACAGCTGGGTGATCGCGAAGACGAAGACCAGATCGAAGAACAGTTCCAGATAGCTGACCGGAGCATGCCCGCCGCCGTGATTGCGCAGGACCGAGCGGCGGGCGCGCTGGTTGGCGGCGGCGACCGCCGCACCGATGCCGCCGACCGGGCCGCGCTCAGCCGGTGCGGCCAAGGAATTCATCCATCGCTGCATTGACCGCAGCCGGGGCTTCCCACGGGACGAAGTGGCCGCTGCCGGGCACCCGCACCAGCGTGAGGTCGGTCACCAGTTCTTCGATGCCTTCCAAGTTCTCGGGCGGCAGGGCGAAGTCCTCCAGTGCCCATACCACCAGCGTCGGGATGGCCAGCGGCGGGACAGCGGGCAGGGGCCGGTCAGCGGGTATCTCGTATGGCTCGTCCATCGCCGGCACGTAGAGTGGACTCGCGCGGTACCAGTTGAGCATGCCAAAGGCCGCGTCGCGGTCCAGCCAGTCCTGGGTCAGCGCGGCGCGTTCTTCCGGCTCCATCTTGTCCTCGCCGCCGTTCAAGCGGTCACCGAAGGCCAGCAGCAGCATCCCGCCCAGCCCGTGTTCGCGGACCAGATCGTCATGCGAGGTGTCCTTGAAGGTGCGCATGTACTGGCTCGCCTCGCGCTGGTGGCGATTGAGCCAGACGAGGCGCGAAAAGCCGAGCGGGTGGGGGGCATTGGCGATCACCGCGCGGGTCACCCGGCCGTTCATCTGCCCCATCAGGGCCACTCCCCAGGCGATCGCACCGCCCCAGTCGTGGCCGACGATCGTGAACTTCTCCACTCCCAGCGCATCGGCGAGCTGGAAGATGTCGCCGATCAGCTTGTCGGGCGTGTAGCTCGCCACGTCCTGCGGCTTGGACGAACCGCGATAGCCGCGCTGGTCGGGGGCGATGCAGCGATAGCGGTCCGACAGGTGGGCGATCTGGTGGCGCCAGGTGCGGTGGCTTTCCGGAAAGCCGTGGAGAAAGATCAACGCCGGGGCATCGCGCGGACCTTCGTCCACCACGTCGAGCTCGATTCCGCTGGCCAGTTTCACTCGCTGCATGGTCATTGTCCCCCCGCGTTCATCTTTTGCGCATAGCCTGCCGCGACGAGCCCGGCGACATAGTCGAGCAGGCTGTCGGACATGCGGCGCTCCTCGCCCATCTCACGTTCCTTGCCGACCGCAACGACGATCTCGCGCTCGTCGCGGGCCATCGCTGCGATCATGTCGGCGGCGGCGACATCTGGATCGATCCCGTTCTCGATCGCGGCATCGCTGGTTCCCCGGGCCGAGCCATCGGCGGTCAGGGCATTGCGCGAAACGCCGGTGCGGATCGAGCCGGGGTAGATGTTGTGGACCTTGAGGCCCAGGTGAGCAGTTTCCGCCCGCAGCGCATCGGCATAGCCCGCCAGCCCGAACTTCGCGGCGCAATAGGCGGTGCGCATCGGCACCCCGACCTTGCCGGCGATCGACGAGATCATCGCGATCCGCCCGCTGCCCCGCGCCACCATCTGCGGCAGCAATTCCTGGGTGAGGGCGATGGGTGCGAGCAGATCGACGTCGATGATCCGGTCATAGACGGCCATCGCAGTGTCCACCGCCAGCGAACGCTGGGAAATGCCCGCGTTGTTGATCAGCAGGTCGATTCCGCCCGACCAGTCCCAGGCCTTTTCGACCGCAGCGGGCAAGGCAGAGCGATCGGTCGTTTCGAACGGCACAATCAGCGCTTCGCCGCCGCACTGCGCCGCGACCTCTTCCAGTGCCTCAACGTTGCGGCCCGAGAGTATCAGCCGTGCGCCCTGTCCTGCCAGCCCCCGGGCGAGTGCTGCGCCGATGCCCGATGACGCCCCCGTGATCCACGCGGCTTGTCCTGAGAATGTCATGTCCTCTCCTGTGTTCTTGTTGTCGTTCAGTCGCTGTTGGTTAGCGGAATGGCGGGTATCGGAATGAATTCATCCTCGTCGCCCGGCACCTTGGGGAAACGCCCGGCGCTCCAGTCGGCCTTGGCCTGATTGATCCGCTCGCGCGAGGAATGGACGAAGTTCCACCAGGCGTGGCGCGGGGTGCGAAATGCCTCGCCGCCCAGCAGCATGACCCGTCCTCCGGCAGCCGAATCGAGCCGCGCAGCATGGCCGGGTGCCAGTACCGCCAGCGAATAGAGCTCCAGCGGCTGGCCATCGATGCTGGCCTCGCCGCCGACCAGCATGACCGCGCGTTCGTCGGCTTCGGCGTCGATCGGGATCGAGCCGCCGGTAGCGAGCAGGATCTCGGCATAGATGGTGTCCGCATGGCAGGTGGTCGGCGCGCGCTTGTCCCACAGCGACCCCATGATGATCCGCGCCGTGACGCAGGTGTCCTCAACCAGCGGCAGGTCGGCATGCGCCTCGAAGGCGGGAGCGATGTCTTCCTGCCCGTCGGGGAGAGCAAGCCAGGTCTGCATCCCGTAGATCGGCTTGGGCAGGTCGCGCTCGGCGGGAAGTCCGCGCTCGGAATGGACGATGCCTGCGCCCGCGGTCATCAGGTTGACCTGCCCGGGCCGGATCGTCGCGAAAGAGCCAAGGCTGTCGCGGTGGTCGATCGCGCCTTCGAACAGCCAGGTCACCGTGGCGAGTCCGATATGCGGGTGCGGGCGTACGTCCATCGCGTGGCCGGCGGGAATCACGGCCGGGCCGAACTGGTCGACGAAAATGAACGGCCCGACCATGATCCGACCCGGCGACGGTAGCACCCTGCGCACCTGGAAGGCGCCCAGATCGTGGGTGACGGGGCGGATCGTGGCAAGCGGGTTCACCGGCCTTCGCCCGGAGCGCTGGCCCGAATCGCGAGTGCGTGGACCCGCGTTCCGGGGATGTCGCCCAGCGCGCGGTTGATCATGCGCTGCCGCTCAAGTCGCGAAACCCCCGCAAAGGCGGCGCTTTCGATCTCCACAGTGAAGTGTGATTCGCCCGATCCGTCGTCTCCGGCATGGCCATGGTGGCGCGCGCTATCATTGATCACGGCAAGGCGGGCGGGGGTAAAGGCGGCGGTCAGCAGCCGTTCGATCTCTGTCGCGAGGGGGCCGGTCATGGAAGTGCTCCTTGGTCTTTCCTTCTAGCCGAACAATCGCCATGTGAAAGGGTGTGAAGCACGATCGGTTCCACGGGCGCGTCCACCGCGCAGGTCAGCGATGCGAGCGCCCGGGGTGTCCCGAGGCGGGGGAATTCCGCGCGCCTGGCGCGCGCAGCAGCGGCTTCGACGGGCCGGGCGACTATCGCTGGTTCTGCCTCGATCACGTGCGCGAATTCAACGCCGGGTATGACTGGTTCGAGGGGATGAGCCCGGAGGAAATCTTCGCCGCGCAATCCCCGGTGCACGGCTGGGAGCGGCAGACGCGGGCCTTTTCGCCGACCGCCGGGATCGACACCGCGCCGCGCTGGTCCGATTTCAAGGACCCGCTGGAGGCTATTGCCGGGCGGGCGCGGGCGAGGAAACCGGCGCAGCGCCAGGATGGCCGCGCCGTGACGCCCGAAGAGCGCAAGGCCTTTGACCTGCTCGAGCTGCCGATCGACGCCACCCGGCACGACCTGCGGGCGCGCTACACCACGCTGGCGCGGCGCTATCACCCGGACATCAACCAGGGCGATCGCTCGATGGAAAAGCGCCTACAGGCGGTGGTCGAGGCCTATCAGCTGCTGCGAAAGTCCGCGCTGTTTGCTTGAGCGGGCGGGCCAAACGCCCGGCGCGCAAGGATAAAGATCGGCAGCCCGACAAAGGCGACATGCGGGAACAGGCCGATCGCCAGGCGGAGCCGGTCGGGATTGGGAAACGGCACACCAAAGCGCCACGGCAGCACCAAGCCGTACATCACCAGGTAGAGAGCGAGGCCATAGAGCGTTCCCGCCTTCCACGGCGTCACCTCGCCCAGGATCGTCTCGCGGGCCAGGGCCAATCCAACCGCGGTCATCACCGCCATCAGCGCAAAATGGATAGCCGCGCCGAGCACGGCTCCGCCCAGGCCCCAGCCCAGCGCGGCCTCGCCAAACGGTCCCGCCGCGATCCGCAGCAGCGTTGCGTTCGGGCTGCCGCCCATCAGCATGGCGGCAATCAGCGCATAGGCGAGGTCGGCCGCGCCGCACAGCGCGGTCAGGCGCAGCCACAGCGCGGCGAGCGGGTTCAGCCTGCCTCGCACAACGCCTTCAGCTGGTCGGCGCAGGTTCCCCAGCCTTCCTCGAAGCCCATCTCGCGGTGGTGTGCCATGCTTTCCGGCGTCCAGTGCCGGGCGCGGCCGGTGTAGCGGGTGCCGCTGCCCTCGGGCTCGATCTCCCAGATGCCAAGCATGAAGGGGCCGGCCGGCTGGAGATCGCCCTGGATCGCGTCGGTCATCGCAAAGCGCCGGCCTTCGTCCCAGGCGACGATGAAACCGGGGTGATGGTTCACCTCGCCATCGGGACCGCGCATCACCGCCATCGATTGCCCGCCCGGTGCGCGCGAGCCGAAGTCCATCTCGGCGCGCCAGGGCTTGGGACACCACCAGTCGTTGGTGCGGTTGACCATCGCGTCCCACACTTTGGCAGGCGGAGCATCGATCAGGCGGGTCACGGAAAGCTCGTACATCGGATTGTCCTCTCTCAATCCCGCTCGGGCGCACCCAGCGGAAAGAACCCACGATAGGGGCGCGCTTCCTCAACGCAACGGGCAACCGGCGGCAGGGCCAGCAATTGCGCTCGCCATGCGCCAAGACGAGGGCAAGTCGCCGGGATCGGCAGCACCCAGTCGGCATAGAACAGGCTGGGCGCGGCGGCGCACTCGATCAGGGTGACGTCGCCGTCCGGCACATATCCGCCGAGCCAGTCCTCGACCCAGGCATAGGCCCGCGCCAGCTGGCCATGGACCCGTTCGCGCACGGCTTCGGCGGGCGCGCCGGAGCTGCGGATCGCCTCGCCGACCAGCTCCTGCACCGGGCTCATCACCGACAGGTCGAACACCCGGTCGATCATCCGTACCCGCAGCGCCTCCGCCGGGTCGGCGGGCAGCAAAGGGGCGGGGCCGGGGTGATGGAGGTGCAGGTATTCGACGATGGCGCTCGCCTCGAACACCACGGCGTCCTCATCGACCAGCACCGGAAAGCGCCCCAGCGGGCTGGCGGCGCTTACGAAGGCGGTGTTCTCCGGCTGGTCGGGTCCGACAATGCGGAATTCGAACGGCGTCGCATTGGCGTAAAGCGGGATCAGCGCCTTCCAGGTGTAGGACGAGAATGGATGGCCATAGAGCGCCAGCATCACCCGCGCCTTGCCGCTTCGATGGCGGCGACGTCGATCTTGCGCATGGTCATCATCGCGGCGAACACCCTTTCGCGCACGGCGGGGTCCGGGTCGGCCATGCCCTCGGTCAGGACGGTGGGGGTGATCTGCCAGGAAAAGCCCCACTTGTCGCGGCACCAGCCACAGGCGCTTTCCTCGCCCCCGTGATCGACGATCGCGTGCCAGTAACGGTCGGTCTCCTCCTGGCTGTCGGTCGCGACCTGGAACGAGAACGCCTCGTTGGGTTTGAACACCGGGCCGCCGTTGAGCCCGATGCACTTGAGCCCCAGCACGGTGAATTCCACGGTCAGCACATCGCCCTTGCTGCCGCTGGGGAAATCGGCGGGCGCGCGGTGCACGGCAGTAACCGCGCTATCGGGGAAGGTGGCCGCATAGTAGTTCGCAGCCTCTTCAGCCTTGCCGTCATACCACAGGCACAGGGTTACGCCGGTCATGGCTTTGCCTCCTCGATCAGGGCGTGGTCGATGGCCTTTGCCGCGCGGTAGGCGCTGCGTGCCTGGAGCCGTTCGGCATAGGCGACCAGCGCCGGGCGCGGGGGGATCGAGCCAAAGGTCAGCCCCCAGTCGACCTGGCTGCCCAGATAGACGTCAGCCATGGTGAAGCGCGCGCCGCAGGCGTAATCGCGCGCGGCCAACAACTGCTCCAGCGTGTCGATCACCCGGTCGAAGGTGCCGAAGCCGACCATGCCCTCGCGTCCGGCAGGAACTTCCCAGCCCATGCTGCGGGCGACCACCGCCTGCTCGACCGGGCCTGCCGCGAAGAACAGCCAGCGGAAATATTCGGCGCGCTCGTCCGGCTGGGGCAGCAGGCCCGCCGCAGGCTGCGTCTCGGCAAGATAGGCGCAGATCGCGGCGCATTCTGTCACGACCCGGTCACCGCGCGGCGTGTGATGGATCAGGGTTGGCACCTTGCCCATCGGGTTGGCGGCGGTCAGCGTGGCGGGCTTGGCGGACCAGTCCACCAGCTCCTGCCGATAGTCGGCCCCCGCCTCGTGCAGCGCCCAGCGAGCGATCTGCCCGCGCGACATCGGATTGGTAAAGAGGGTGTATTCGGCCACGGCGCCCTCGCTCAATTGTTCTTGCCTACCAGGCTGAAGAAGGCGCCCTGCGGATCGACGCCCTGGACGATGCAGTCATCGCCAGGCACCTCCATCGGCCCGTTCACGATCTGCCCGCCGTTCGCCATGACCGCTTCCGCCGCGACGGGAATCGAGGAGACGCGGAAGTAGTGGCTCCACATCGGCACAGGCACCTGCGGCATCTTGCGCATGATCGCACCGATCTGCACCCCGTCGTGGGCGATGAAGCGGTAAAGCCCGTGTTCGCCCATATCCATCGGTTCGGGCAGCGACCAGCCGAACAGGGAGGTGTAGAAAGCCTGCGCCGTCTCGTCGTTGCTGGACATCAGCTCGTTCCAGCCGCAGCTGCCGACGCCTTGCGGATTGAAGGCCGTGCTCTCGCCGCCGTCCGGGGAAGGGGTGGGGGTCATCACGTAGAACGGCGCGCCGCAACAGTCGGTCACCATCGCGATCCGCCCGGCCTGCGGCACGTCGCGCGCCGGCATCACCACCTTGCCGCCCGCTGCCTGCAGCCGCGGCAGGAAGGCATCGACATCGTCCACGCCGATATAGCCCAGCCAGGCCGGCCGCGCGCCGCCGCGCTGCATCTCTTCCGACAGGCCCAGCACGCCGCCGGTCATGCCGCCGTCGGCGCGGGTGACGAAGCTGTAGTCGTCATGGTCGCCGTGGCCCGGCTGGATCGTCCAGCTGGTCACTGCCTGATAGAATTCCCGCGCGCCGGCGGGATCAGGGGTCATGAGTTCGTACCAGATCCAACTGCCTTGCAGGGTGCCCATGATCGTGCTCCTGGTTTGTGCTACCTGTTTTCTTCGACCATCGCGGCGAAGCCGCTGAAGATCATCCGCTTGCCATCGAAGATCTCGCTGCAATCCATTTCGGCCATCCGCGGGTCTTCCATCGCGGCCTTGTTGCCGGCATCGCGGGTGGCCTTGTCAGGCCAGCGAATCCAGCTGAACACGACGCCTTCATCAGGCGCGGCCTTCACCGCCATGAAGAAATCGGTGGTGTGGCCGCGCAACAGGTCATCGCCCCAGGTTTCGACCACTTCGATCGCGCCGTGATCGAGGAACACCGGCGCGGCGAGCTGCGCAACGCGGCGATAATCTTCGCGCTTGGCCTCGGGCACCGGGATCAGGAATCCGTCGATATAGCTCATGACCTGGCCTCCTGCGCCTGCGGTTCGCCCTGTGCGAAAGCCGGGTCCATCCAGAACGGTTCCCAGATGTGCCCATCGGGATCGGCGATGGTGCGCTGGAACATGAAGCCATGATCTTCCGGCGGATTGACGTCGGGCATGCCGTGATGCGCGGCGCCCGCTTCGACCAGGCGGTCAACCTCGGCGCGGCTTTGGCACGATAGCGCCAGTGAAACCTCGCTCGACCCCGGCGGGCAGATCGGGCGGGTGGTGAAGCCCTGCCACTTCGCGTGGGTCAGCAGCATCACGTAAATCGATTCCGACAGGACCATGCAGGCCGCCGTCTCGTCGGTGAAGTGAGGCTCATTGGCAAAGCCCAGCGCGGTGTAGAATGCCTTGGCCCGGGGCAGGTCGGCCACCGGCAAGTTGACGAAAATCTTCGCGCTCATCGCTGTTCTCCTGTGGTGCGCGGCCGGAGCAGCAGTTCGAGGTAGCGCCTGAGGTGACCCAGTTCCTCGCGCGCTATCCCGGCGGCATCCTTGCCGCCCTCGGCCTTCGCCAGGACGAACGCGCCCTGGATCACGGCCTGAACATGCCGCGCGAGGCTGGCGGCGGTCACGCCGTTTGCGTCGCTGCGGGCGAGCGCTGCGGCAAGATCGGCTTCCAGCGCGGCGGCATTGCCCATGATGCTGTCGCGGCAGGCAGCGCGGATTGCATCGCTGGACAGGAAGGCTTCCTGGACCATGGTCCCGGCAACGCAGCTGAAGCTTTCCGCCGGGCCGGACAACAGCTCGATCCGCAGGTCGATATAGCCCAGCACACGCTCCAGCGGATCCTCGAAATGATGGAACGGCGCGTCCGCGAAAAAGCTGCCGGTGCTCTGCGACCAGTACTGCGCCAGCGCGACGCCGAGGTCCTCCTTGGAGGTGAAGTGGTGAAAGAACGCACCCTTGGTGACCCCGGCACGGCGGCACAGCTGATCGACCGAAGTGCCAGCAAACCCCTGCTTCCGGACCAGCGCAACGCCAGCTTCCAACAGCCGGTCTCGCGCCGATTGCGGTTCAGGACGAAAGGGGCGATTCGGGATCATCCTGGAAGCATACCAACCGGTCGGTACTTGGCAAGTGCCTTGCGTTAACTGGAAATTTGCCCGCGTCCGCTATGCCCGGGCAGGATGGAGCGACTGTATTTCCTGATCCTGCGCCTGTTGGCGGGCCTTGCGCTCGCGCTGGGTGCTGCGTCAGGGGCACAGGCCGCCGTGCCGCTGCAGCCCTGCATCGCCCCGCTGCCCAGGGCCGGGAACGAGGCGGAACAGCTTCTGGCGGCGAAGACCGCGTTCGATTGCACCACGCCCCAGAACCGGCACGGGCCGGGCAATTTCGCGGTGCGCTATACCTTTGCGCCGATCGCCGCCCGGGCGGACGATCCGCTGGTCCTGCGCACATCGAGCTCGTGGCAGGGGGCAGAGCGGATCGTCTATCGCTATGCCGACGGGACAACCTCAAGCCTGCAATGGAATTCGGCCACGGCATCGCGCTACATGACCGTCGGCGCGCTGTTCGAATTTCCGGTGCCGACTCATGCCGCGCCGCTGGAAGCAATCCATCTTGAGGTCGCCGACAGCGCGAACCTGCGCGGAGTGGTGCTGGGCGCGGAACTGATGACCCGCAGTGAAGCCAACCGGATCAGGGCCTGGCTCGTGGCGCTCTATGCCGGATTCGCGGGGTTGAGCCTGGCGCTGCTGGTCTACAACTCGGCCCTGTGGGCGGCGCTCGGCCACCGCTTCCAGTTGGCCTATTGCGGCATGGTCGCCTCGCTGATGGCCTATACCTTCACCTCGTCGGGCCTGGCGATGCTGGTGTTCCCGGCGCTGGACAACAACGACCGGCTGCGGATCAACTATGTCCTGCTGGGACTGACCGCGCTGGCCGCAGTGTCGTTCGTGCGCGACTTCTTCAAGGATGCGGCGTGGAACCCGCGCATCCGCGACTTCACGATCCTTGGCGGGCTCATCATGATGGCCAGCGCGCTGCTGTTCGCGGTGCTGGCGCCGTGGCAGATCCACCTGCTCGACCGGATTTATTACATCGCCGGGGTGCTGCTGCTGGTCACCGTGGTGCCGGTGCTGTGGACGGCGTGGAGGCAGCGCGACGCCTATCTTGGCCTGTTTCTGCTGGCCTGGTCGCCGCCGATCCTGACCACCGCGGCGCGCGCCGCCTATGGCTTCAATCTGCTGCCCTACAGTTTCTGGCTGGATAACGGCAATCTGATCGCGCTGGCGGTCGAATCGCTGCTTTCCAGCCTGCTGATCATCTCACGCCTGAAGGTCCTTTCCAGCGAGCGCGACCTTGCTCGCGCGGGCGAGCAATCGGCGCTGCGGCTGGCGAGCAGCGATCCGCTGACCGGCCTGCTCAACCGCCGCGCCTTCATCGACCGGGCGGTCGGGCGCGAGGGCGCGCAGCGGCTGATGCTGATCGACATCGACAACTTCAAGGGCATCAACGACCGCATGGGCCACGATGTCGGCGATCAGGTGCTGTGCGAGCTCGCCCGGCTCGTCCAGGCGCTGCGCCCCTCTGGCAGCCTCGCGGTGCGGATGGGCGGAGAGGAATTCGCGCTGCTGCTGCCGGTCGACCGGCAGGGGGAATGTCTGCCCGAACAGATCCTCCAGTCGGTGCGCGGCCACGCGATGCCGCACGGCCTGAAGGTCACCGTCAGCCTCGGCTATGCCGATGGCCCGCTGGCTTCGCACGATGACTGGCGGCGGCTCTACCGCCTCGCCGACGCAGCTCTTTACCGCGCCAAGGCCGATGGGCGCGACCGCGCCTGCCGCTCCACCGGCTTTGCCGCACCCGCCGCGCTCGCACGGGCCTGAACCTTGGGGCAAGTCGCATTCTGCAACGTAAAGCCTGTTGCAGCCTCGCGCCCGCCCGTATAGGCGAGTGCGCGCGATGACTGACATTCCGAACCTGCAAGCCGACACCCGCGACAACACCATCCTGGCCGCTCCGGACCGGGAAATCGACGTGCGCGAGATGTTCGGCATCGATATCGACATGAAGGTTCCGGCCTTCAGCGTGGCCGACGAACGCACGCCGGACGTGGACGAGGCCTATGTGTTCGATCCGGACACCACGCTGGCGATCCTCGCGGGCTTTGCCTTCAACCGCCGCGTCATCGTCCAGGGCTATCACGGCACCGGCAAGTCGACCCACATCGAGCAGGTCGCCGCCCGGCTCAACTGGCCCTGCGTGCGGATCAACCTTGACGCGCACATCAGCCGCATCGACCTGATCGGGCGCGATGCGATCGTGCTGCGCGATGGCCTGCAGGTCACCGAATTCCGCGAAGGGCTGCTGCCCTGGGCGCTCCAGCACCCGGTGGCCTTGGTGTTCGACGAATACGACGCGGGCCGTCCCGACGTGATGTTCGTGATCCAGCGCGTGCTGGAAACCGAAGGCAAGCTGACCCTGCTCGACCAGAACCGGGTGATCCGCCCGAACCGCAACTTCCGCCTGTTCGCCACGGCCAACACCGTGGGTCTGGGCGATACGAGCGGGCTCTATCACGGCACCCAGGCGATCAACCAGGCGCAGATGGACCGCTGGAACATCGTCGTCCAGTTGAACTACCTGCCCGCCGCGGTCGAAAGCGAGATCGTCCTCAAGAAGGTGACCGACGCCGCGCCGGACGTCGTCTCGAACATGGTCAAGGTCGCCGACCTGACCCGTCAGGGCTTCATCAACGGCGACATCTCCACCGTGATGAGCCCGCGCACGGTCATCACCTGGGCGCAGAACACCGCGATCTTCAAGGATCCGGGCTTCGCCTTCCGCCTCTCGTTCCTCAACAAGTGCGACGAGACCGAGCGGATGCTGGTGGCCGAATACTACCAGCGCGTGTTCGGCACCGACCTGCCCGAAAGCGTGGTCGCCAAGGCGTGAGCCTGACGCGCCTGGCGCCGCTGCTGCTGGCGCTGGGCGCGGTCCAGCCCGCGCTTGCTGCTGCGCCCGAACCGGTGCAGGCGGCGGCGAACTTCTACCCTGCCACTACCGAAGCACGCACCGTGCTGGATGCGGCGCTGGGTGACGCTGCGCGGAGCGGCAGGACGCTGCTCGTGGTCTTCGGCGCGGACTGGTGCCATGACAGTCGCGCTCTGGCGCGGGCGCTGACGTCCGCCCGGTTCCAGAGCGAGTTCGCCGCGCGCTACGCCGTGCTGTTCATCGATGCCGGCAAGCCGCAGACAGGGCAGGGGCATAACGCGGACCTGCTGCCGCGCTTTGGCGTGAAGCACCTCAAGGGCACACCCGCGATGTTCGCGGTTGGCCCGGACGGACGGCAGATCAACAGCCGCAAGGATGCCCTCGGCTGGCGCAATGCCGACAGCCGGGGCGAGGCGGCGGTATTCGACTGGCTGAGGAAGCTGGCGTCGTCCCGGACCTGATCCGGGACCGGTGGCAACCAGGCGCTGGTCCCGCCAGTGGTCCCGGGGCGAGCCCGGGACGACGCTATGACCGGTTACCTTACGGCACCACCAGATACTTCTCGCCAGTGCGCCGCGCGTTGTATTCGCTGACGGCTTCCTTCGTGAGCATGCCTTCGAGGCTGACCCGCGCCTTGTAGTGGCTGGCGAAGGTAGTGGTCAGGTCCTTCATCACCCGCGCGCGCATCCGACCGACGATTTCCGGCCCGGCCTTCATCATGAATGGGGTCAGCAGCCAGCCGGCCAGATCCCAGGTCAGGCCGAAGGCGCGGTTGAGGATCGTCGGCCCCAGATCGAGCGCGCCGTAGATGTAGACCTTCTTCGCTTCCGACGAGCCATAACGGCTAAAGGCCGCACCCCGGCTGGCGGCGGCTTCCATCGCGGTAAGGATCTGCCCGGCCAGCGTGCCGCCGCCGATCGGATCGAAGCCGATCATCGCTTTGGTCTCGGCAATCGCGTCGATCAGCTTCGGCATGAAATCGGCGTCGGTCATATTGAGCACGTGGGTCGCGCCCAGATCCATGAGCAGCTTCACCTGCGCTTCGCTGCGCACGATGTTGACCAGCGGGATCCCGTCCTCGAGGCAGATCTTGACCAGCATCTGGCCAAGGTTGGAGGCGGCGGCGGCGTGGACGATCCCGGTGAAGCCTTCCAGCTTCATCGTCTCGACAAATCCCAGCGCGGTCATGGGATTGACGAAGGAGCTCGCCGCCTGCTCGGCGCTGACGCTGTCATCCACCGCAAAGGCCATCTGCGCCTCGGCGATCGCATAGTCGGCATAGGCGGTGCCCGGCACGCAGGCGATCCGCTTGCCCATCAGGTGCTCCGCCCCTTCGCCCGCCGCGACGACCACGCCCGCCGCCTCGTTGCCCGCCGGCATGGCGAGGCCGTGGCGCGCCTTCATCGCGCGGGTGGCGTTCTCCGGCATCTTCGCCACGACCTTGCCCGGCGAATAGACCGCGTTGTGGGTATCGGCAGAGGCGAACAGCAGGCCAAGGTCAGAGGGGTTGATCGGTGTCGCTTCGACCTTGATCAGCACCTGTCCGGCCTTGGGGGCCTCCCAGGTCTTGTCGTTCAGCTGGACGGTCAGGGTGCCGTCGGCGTCGAGCTGGGTGGTAAGCTGCTGGCCAGTAAAGCTCATGGTTGTCTCCCGAATCCTTGCCGCTGATCACGGCGTTGCGGATTGCAACCTAATGCCTCAATCGCCGGGGTAAAGCGCGCGCACGAAATAGAGCCCTTCGCTGGGCGCGTTGAAGCCCAGCGCCTGCCGGTCGCGCGCGGCCAGAGCCTGTGCGACGCGCGATTCCGGCCAGCGCCCCATGCCGACCAGCGCCAGGCAGCCGACCATCGAGCGGACTTGGTGGTGCAGGAAACTGCGCGCCTCGGCCCTGACGTGGACTTCATCGCCCACGCGCTCCACGCTCAGCCGGTCGAGCGTCTTGACCGGATCGGCGGCCTGGCACTGGACCGAGCGGAAGGTGGTGAAATCGTGCTTGCCGACCAGCGCCTGGCCTGCGCGGTGCATCGCCGCCTCGTCCAGCGGCTGCGGCACGTGCCAGGCGCGGCCCCGGTCAAGGGTGAGCGGCGCGCGGCGGTTGGCGATGCGGTAGAGGTAGCTGCGCCCCAGGCATGAAAACCGCGCGTGCCAGTCCTCGCTCTTCACCTCGCAGGCCAGCACCGCGATCGGATCGGGCTTGAGGTGAAAATTGAGCGCCTCCATCAGCCGGAACTGCGCGATGTCCTTGGCGATGTCGACATGGACCGGCATGGCGAGGGCATGGACCCCCGCATCGGTGCGGCCTGCGGCGTGGAGCGTCACTCGCTCGCCCGTCACCCGCTCGACCGCTTCCTCGACGGCCTGCTGCACTGATGGCCCGTGCGCCTGACGCTGCAGTCCGTGGAACGGCGCGCCGTCGAATTCGAGGGTAAGGGCGAAGCGGGTCATCGGCGAATCCCATGCCGTTCGTGTCGAGCGAAGTCGAGACACCTTGCGCCCCAGCCAGCGTCAGCGTGTCTCGACTTCGCTCG
>JAYRMP010000044.1:0-26366 GCA_041912655.1 Novosphingobium sp.
CCCCCCCCCCCCCCCCCCCCCACGCCGCCCCCCCCCCCCCCCCCCCCCCCCCCCCCCCCCCGGGGGGGGGGGGGGGGGGGGAGACCGCCTACTTCTCGAACAGCTGCCCGATGTCGGCAAAGGCCTTGATCTCCACCGCGTTGCCGCTGGGGTCGCGGAAGAACATGGTGGCCTGTTCGCCGACCTGCCCCTTGAAGCGCACGTAGGGTTCGATCTCGAACTTCACCCCCTCCGCCTTCAGGCGTCCGGCCAGCGCGTGCCAGTCGTCCATTGGCAGGACCAGCCCGAAATGCGGCACCGGCACCCCGTGGCCATCGACCGGATTGCGCCCGGCATCATCGGCGCGCCGACCGGTGCAGTGGGCGACGATCTGGTGGCCGTAAAAGTCGAAATCGATCCACGCCTCGCTGCTGCGCCCCTCGGCGCAGCCCATCACGCCGCCCCAGAAGGCGCGGGCCTCGGCGAGGTCGTGAACGGGAAAGGCGAGGTGGAACGGGGGCAGGCTCATGGCCCGCCCATAGCGCATTTTCGGCTTTCCTACAGGGGGCGCCAGCCCGCAGGGTCGCCCAATGCGTTTTCCTCCGCCCGAAGAGTCCGAACGGCGCGTGCGCGCAGCCCTAGCCGCCGGGCGCTGCCCGCTGCCCGCGCCGGTCTGCCCGACCGGAGGGCAGGTGCCGGAAAGTGTCTCTGGACCCTGTCCACTGTGTGCACTTGTTCAGCCTCGACAGGGCGAACCTGAACGACTAGCCAAGCGTCTTATGAAGCTCATCATCGGCAACAAGAACTATTCCAGCTGGTCGCTTCGCGGCTGGCTGGCGGTCAAGCAGTCGGGCCTGGCCTTCGAGGAGATAACCGTCCCGCTTTACGGCGAGGACTGGGACAGCCGGAAGAAGCAGAGCGAGGACATCGCCCCCTCCTCCGGCAAGGTCCCTGTGCTGTGGGACGGCGACGCGGTGGTGTGGGACAGTCTGGCGATCATCGAATACCTCGCCGACAAGGTCGGGCGCGAACGCTTCTGGCCCAAGGAGGACGACGCCCGCGCCATGGCCCGTTCGATGGTCGCGGAAATGCATTCGTCCTACCTCGCGCTGCGCAGCGAATGCCCGATGAACATCCGCCGCCGGGTAGAAGGCGCCAGCATCAGCGACGCCGCCAAGGCCGACATCGTCCGCATCCTGACCCTTTGGGCCGAGGCGCGGGCGCGCTTCGGGCGCGGCGGGCCGTTCCTGTTCGGCACTTTCAGCGCGGTCGACATCATCTATGCCCCCGTCGTCAGCCGCTTCATGACCTATGGCATCGGCGTGCCGGGCTTCGCGCTCGCCTATATGGAAGCGGTGTGGAGCCACGAATGGATGCAGGCCTGGATCGCCGCCGCCGAATCGGAGGACTGGGTGATCGAGAAGTTCGACGCCCCGGCGGAGGGCAAGCGATGAGCCTTTCTCCGCTCCCTGTCCTTCCCCTCGCTGAAGCGCTGATGGCCTGCCCCAGCGTCACCCCGGCAACCGGGCTGGTGTTCGACTGCCTCGAGGCGCAGCTCGTCCCGCTGGGCTTCGCGGTCCACCGCTTCGTCGCAGGCGAGGCTCCGGACGGCCCGGTCGAAAACCTGTTCGCGGTGCGGCAGGGCCCGCCAGGCAGCCGCCATTTCGCCTTCGCCGGTCACCTCGACGTGGTCCCCCCGGGCGAAGGCTGGACCAGCGCCCCGTTCCTCCCCGAAGTGCGCGGCGAGCTGCTCCACGGGCGCGGCGCAGTCGACATGAAGGGCGCGATCGCGGCAATGGTCGCCGCCTCGGCCGCCGTGCCGCAGGAAGCCGGAACCCTCAGCTTCATCATCACCGGCGACGAGGAAGGCCCGGCCCGCTATGGCACGGTCGCGCTGATCGAGCACATGCGTGCCGCCGGGCAGCTGCCCGACCTCTGCCTCGTCGGCGAACCGACCTCGCAGCACCGCCTGGGGGACATGATGAAGATCGGGCGGCGCGGATCGGTCAACGTCTGGCTGACGGTCGAGGGCAAGGAAGGTCACGTCGCCTATCCCCACCTCGCCGACAATCCCGCCCCGCGCCTCGTCGCCATGCTGGCCGAACTCGACGCGCTGGAACTCGACGCCGGGACCGACTGGTTCCAGCCCTCCAACCTCGAGATTACCGACATCGCCATCGGCAATCCCGCCACCAACGTGATCCCGCCCCGCGCCACCGCCCGCATCTCGATTCGCTTCAACGACCGGCACACAGGACAGGGACTGGCCGACCGGGTAAGCGCAATCGCCGCACGCCACGGCGGCAGCGCCCGCGCTGTGATCTCGGGCGAGGCATTCATCACCCTGCCGGGGGACTTTTCGGCGATGGTCGCCAGCGCCGTGGAGGCGGAAACGGGCCTTGTTCCGGAAGCCTCGACCACCGGCGGAACGTCTGACGCGCGATTCCTGCGCGCGGTCTGCCCGGTGATCGAATTCGGTCTCTGCAATGCGACGATGCACAAGCGGGACGAGGCCGTGGCAGTGCCCGATCTCGATGCGCTGGCGCGGATCTATGCGCGGATCGCGGGGGATGCCCTCGCCGCGTGATTGCGGCGGCGAGCACCGACTGTTAGCAGGTTGAGCAAGAAAGTTACGCGGAGAGTGCAACGATGAGCCAGAGCCCGATCACCATGCGCGGTCTTGCCGAACGGCTCAGCCGCAACCTTACCGCGTGGATCATGCTCGGCATGGTCGCGGGCGTGCTGGTGGGGCAGGTGCTGCACACTCAGCTCGACGCCGCGACGATCAAGGACAGCGTCGCCCCCTGGCTCAAGCTATTGAGCGACATCTTCCTCCACCTGATCAAGCTGCTGGTCGCGCCGCTGGTGCTTTCCACCATTGTCGCAGGCATCGCCCACATGGGCGATTCGAGCGCGCTGGGCCGGATCGGCACCCGGGCGCTACTGTGGTTCATCACTGCCAGCCTGATCTCGATCGGGCTCGGCCTCGTCATGGTCAACATGTTCCAGCCGGGCGTGGGCGCGCCGATCCCCGATGCCGCCGCCGCGGCCAAGGCGGTGGGGGAGGTCAAGGAGCTCAAGGCGACCGAATTCATCCTATCGATCTTCCCCAAGAACGCCTTCGAGGCGCTGGCGACCAACAACATCCTGCAGATCCTGGTGTTCTCGCTGTTCGCCGGGGTGGCGCTGTCGGCCATCGGCGAAAAGGGCGCGCCGCTGGTACGCGGCGCCGATGCGCTGGCCGAAATGATGCTGCAGATCACCGGCTACGTGATGCGCTATGCGCCGGTCGCGGTGTTCGGCGCGATTGCCAACGTCGTTGCCGCCAGCGGCCTTGATATCCTGGGCACCTATGTCGAGCTGCTGATCGAGTTCTATCTCAGCCTGATCCTGCTCTGGACGATCCTGCTGACCATCGGCGCACTGTTCCTGGGGCGGCGGATACTCACCCTGATCCGCTATATCCGCCAGCCGCTGATGATCGCCTTCTCGACCGCGAGCAGCGAGGCCGCGCTGCCCAAGATGTTCGAGCAGCTCGACCGGTTCGGCGTGCCGCGGCGGATTTCGGGTTTCATCCTGCCGCTGGGCTATTCGTTCAACCTCGACGGCTCGATGATGTACATGAGCTTCGCGACGATCTTCATCGCCCAGGCTTACGGCATCGACCTGTCGATCGGCACGCAGGTGATGATCCTGCTCACGCTGATGATCAGTTCCAAGGGCATCGCCGCCGTGCCGCGCGCCAGCCTGGTGGTGATCACCGGCACGCTCGCCATGTTCGGCCTGCCAGTGGAGGGCGTGGCGATCATCCTCGCCATCGACCAGTTCCTCGACATGGGCCGCACCGCCACCAACGTCGTCGGCAATGCCGTGGCGACTTCGGTCATCACCAAGTGGGAAGGCATGCTGGAAGTGGAAGAGCCCGAATACGTCGAGCATCCCCACGCCCCGGCGCACACGGTCGCCGGAGGGCGCGCCGGGCTGGAACTCGATCCGTCGAACTTCGAGGAGGAGAAGAAGTAGGCTGCTCGGTCCACTCCTCGTCACCCCGGACTTGATCCGGCTCCAGCTTGCCGTCAGCGCCACAGCAAGCTGGATCCCGGGTCAAGCCCGGGATGACGGCATGGGGGATGGTGGCTACTTCTTCTTCGCGGGCGGCGGGGTTTTCGGCTTGTAGGCGCAGAGGTCCGCCACCGGGCAGCGCCAGCATTCCGGCGTGCGTGCCTTGCAGATGTAGCGGCCGTGGAGGATCAGCCAGTGGTGCGCGCCGACCCGGAAGGGCTGCGGCACCTTCTTCTCCAGCCCCTTCTCCACCGCCAGCACGGTCTTGCCCTTGGCAAGGCCGGTGCGGTTGGCGACGCGGAAGATATGAGTATCGACCGCGAAGGTCTCCGCCCCGAAGGCGCAGTTCATCACCACGTTGGCGGTCTTGCGCCCGACACCCGGCAGGGTGGTGAGCACGTCGCGGTCCGCCGGAACCTCTCCGCCAAATTCGCGGACCAGGATTTCGGACAAGGCGATGACGTTCTTCGCCTTGGAGTTGAACAGGCCGATGGTCTTGATGTGCTGCTTCAACCCCTCTTCGCCGAGCGCGACCATCTGGGCAGGCGTGGTCACTTCGCGGAACAGGGCGCGGGTGGCCTTGTTGACGCCGACGTCGGTCGACTGGGCGGAGAGCACAACCGCGACCAGCAGCTGGTAGGTATTGCCGAACTCCAGCTCCGTCTCGGGCGAGGGATTTTCCTCGGCAAGTCGGCGGAAGAATTCGAAGATGTCGTCCTTCTTCAAAGGCCGAGCACCTCGGGCATGGTGTAGCGCCCGGCGGGCCTGCCGATCAGCCACTGCGCCGCGCGCACCGCGCCCTTGGCGAAGATCCGGCGGTTTTCGGCGAGGTGGGTAAAGGCCAACCGCTCGTCATCGCCGAGGAAATACACTGTGTGGTCCCCGGCCACGCTGCCGCCGCGCAGGCTCGCGAAGCCTATGTCCCCCTCCTGCCGCGCACCGGTAATCCCGTCGCGGCCCCGTGCGCTGCTGCTCGCAAGGTCGATCCCCCGCCCCTTCGCAGCAGCCTCGCCCAGCAGCAGCGCGGTGCCGGACGGCGCATCCACCTTCATCCGGTGATGAGTCTCGGTGATCTCGATGTCCCAGTCCTCGCCAAGCCGGCTCGCCGCCTCGCGCACCAGATGGGCGAGCAGGGTCACGCCGAGCGAGGTGTTGCCGGTCTGGAGCACGGCAATGCTTTCGGCAGCGTTGTCGCACAGGAAGTGGTGGCGCTCCTCAAGCCCCGTGGTGCCCACCACGATCGGCACGCCCGCCGCCATCGCCGCGTCGAGATTGCCTTCGAGCGCAGCCGGTGCGGAGAAATCGACCAGCACGTCGCTTGCCGCCACCAGCGCGGTCAGGTCATCGCCCTTGTCGACCCCGCCCGAGAGCACCTCGCCCGCCGCCGCGATCGCCTCGGCCAATGCCGCCCCCATGCGCCCCGCGCTGCCGATGATGCCGATCCTGGCCAAACTCGCCTCCTGCCCAGGGCCGTCATGCTGAACTTGTTTCAGCATCCAACGTGCCCCACATTCCGGTCTGTTCTTTAGGCGCAATGGACCCTGAAACAAGTTCAGGGTGACGAATGGGGCAAGGAATGACCGCGATCCGCAATATCGTGATCCTGACAGGCGCGGGGATTTCCGCCGAAAGCGGAATCGACACCTTTCGCGGCGCCGGCGGCCTGTGGGAAAACCACCGGGTCGAGGACGTCGCCACGCCCGAGGCATTTGCCCGCGACCCCAACCTGGTCCTGCGTTTCTACGACATGCGCCGAGCCGCGATCCAGGAGAAGCTGCCCAACGCCGCGCACTTTGCGCTGGCGCAGCTCGATGCCAAGTGGCCCGGCAAACTGCTGATCGTCACCCAGAACGTCGACGACCTCCACACCCGCGCGGGCGCGCAGCGGGTGCTGCACATGCACGGCGAGCACCTGAAAGCGTGGTGCACCAGCTGCGACGTGCGTTCGCACTGGCGCGGGCCGCTGATCGACCGCCCGCCCTGCCCGGTCTGCCAGGCGCGGTCGCTGCGTCCCGATGTCGTCTGGTTCGGCGAGATGCCCTACCGCATGGGCGAAATCTACGCCGCGCTGCGCGAGGCAGACCTGTTCGTTTCCATCGGCACCTCGGGCGCGGTCTATCCCGCCGCCGGTTTCGTCCAGAACGCGCGTGAGCAGGGGGCAAAGACACTGGAGCTCAACCTCGAGACCAGTCAGGGCTCGCACTGGTTCCACGAATCGCGGCTTGGCCCGGCAACCGAGGTGGTCCCGGCCTGGGTGGAGGAACTGCTAGGCGGCGGCTGAGCAGCCCGGGCAATCCGGGTCCCGGGCGATCCGCATCGTCCTGAGGCTCGGCACCAGCCCCTCAAGCAGGTGCAGCTTGCCCCACTGCGGATCGTCATCCAGCGCAGCATGGCCCTGCAGCAGCACGCGAATCGCCTGCATCGCGGCAAAGGCGCCGACCATGCCGACCATCGCCCCCAGCACCCCGTCGGCGGCGCAGGTGTCGCAGTCCTCGGCATCGAAGGCATCGCCGACGAAGCAGCGGTAGCAGCTCTCGCCCGGCAAGTGTCCTGCGAAGCTGGCGACCTGCCCCTGGAACCGCCCGATTGCCGCGCTGGTCAGCGGCACGCCCAGCTTCACGCAGGCATCCGACACGGCGAGGCGAGTCGCGAAATTGTCACTTCCATCGAGCACAAGGGTCGCGTCCTGAAGGACCTGCGCGGCGCTCAGCCCCCCAATCCTCCCGACGTGCGCGCAGACCTTCAGGGCAGGGTCGAACCTCTGCACCCACTCGGCCGCAACTTGCGCCTTGGGCCGGCCTATGTCTGCAGGCATGAACAGCGTCTGGCGCTGCAGGTTCGACAGATCGACCACATCATCATCGACCAGGGTCAGGCGGCCGACGCCCGCCGCCGCGAGGTATTGCAGCGCCGGATTGCCGATCCCGCCGCAGCCGATCAGCACGACATGGGCTTGCCCCAACGCGACTTGCCCTGCCCCGCCCACTTCCGGCAGCACGATATGGCGGGCGAAACGGTCGAGGCGGTCGGGCGGCAGGGTCATACCCCGCGCCATACGCGCAAATCCTTCGCGCCGCGAGTGGCGGATAAGTGGTGACAAGCAACCTTTCCCCTTGCAGACTGCGGCAAAACCAACGGAGAGGATTCATGGCTGAGCTTGCAGGGCGGATTGCCCTGGTTACCGGCGCATCGGGCGGCATCGGCGCGGCGACGGCGCGCGCGCTGGCTGCGGCCGGCGCGAAAGTCGCGGTCACCGATCTCACCGCTCCCGAAGCGCTTGCCGCCGAGATCGGCGGTATCGCCCGCGCGCAGGACGTCACCAGCGAGGACGATTGGGCGGCGGTGATGGACTGGCTGCGCGCCGAAGCGGGCGGGCTCGATATCCTGGTCAACAACGCCGGGCTGTTCCTGATGAAGCCGCTGCTGGAAACCTCACTGGCCGAATGGCAGCGGCTCCACGCAGTGAACGTCGAAGGCGTGTTCCTGGGTACCCGCGCCGCCGTGCCGCTGCTGGCAGAGCGGGCGGCGAAGTGGACGGGCGGCGCCTCGATCATCAACCTCTCATCGATGGCGGGGCTGGTCGGCGCGGCGGGGGCGGCCTGCTACAACGCGTCGAAGGGCGCGGTGCGGCTGTTCTCCAAGGGCTGCGCGCTCGAATTCGCCCCGGCGCGGATCCGGGTCAACTCGGTCCACCCCGGAATCATCGAGACAAGGATGGGCGCCGAGGTCGTCCACGGGATCTCCACGCTGTCCGGCCTGGGCGAGAACGAGGCGCGCGCCACCGCCGCCGCCACCCATCCGCTTGGCCACATGGGCCAGCCCGGGAACATTGCCGATGCCATCGTCTTCCTCGCCTCGGACAAGGCTGCGTTCATGACGGGAAGCGAAATGGTGGTCGATGGCGGGGTGACGGCGGGCTGACCGCTCCCCAGATGAATCAAACGCCCCCAAGGGCAGAGCAACACTCACAAGACGGGACAGGACATGCATTACGCCGAATTGCGCAAGGCCGCAGCGGAACTCACCGGCCCGGGCGGCCAGTTCGAAATTGTCGAGGCCGAGGTGCTGGGCCACCGGATCAAGGTCCACAAGAACGCCCCGCCCAGCGTGCGCGAGTTCTGGCTTTCGACCGCCGCCTGGGGTGACCGGCCCTACCTGATCTACCAGGACGAGCAGATCACCTATGCCGAAGCCCACGCCCAGGTGAACGCCGTTGCCGCCTGGCTGGCGGAGCAGGGCGTCAAGGCGGGCGACCGCGTCGCCATCGGCATGCGCAACTATCCCGAATGGCTGCTGATCTACTGGGCCTGCGTGTCCACCGGGATCGCCGCCGTGGGCCTCAATGCTTGGTGGACGCCCGAGGAGATGGACTACGCGCTGAAGGATTCGCAGCCGAAGGTGCTGTTCGCCGATGCCGAGCGGCTTGAACGGTTCCAGGCCTGCCCCGACCTTGCCGGGACCATGCAGGTGGTGGGGGTGCGGGTTCCCCAGCTACCCGCCGGGGTCATTCCGTGGAGCGAGGTCGTGGCCCACGGCGGCGCGATGCCGCAGGTCACGGTCGATCCGGACAGCGATGCCTGCATCTTCTACACCTCTGGCACCACCGGGCACCCCAAGGGCGCGCAGCTGACCCACCGCGGCTGCGTCGCGAACCTGATGAACCTGCTCTACGCCGGGGCATCCTCCGCTTTGGCGACCGAGCGGGCGACCGGCGTGGCGCCCCCGGCCGAGCCGCCGATCCCCTGCCTGCTGCTCACCACCCCGCTGTTCCACGTAACCGCGAACAATTGCGGCGCCTATGGCACCAGCGCGCTCGGCGGGGCGCTGGTGCTGATGTACAAGTGGGATCCGGGCGAAGCACTGCGCCTGATCGAGCAGCACCGCTGCACCGGGATGAGCGGCGTACCGGTGATGTCGCGCGAGATCATCAACCACCCCGACTTCATCACCCGTGACACCTCCAGCCTGCTGACCCTCTCGGGCGGTGGGGCGCAGGTGCCGCCCGACCTGGTGCTCAAGATCGAGGAGAAGGTCTCGACTGCCCGGCCGACCACCGGTTATGGCATGACCGAGACCTGCGGGATCATCACTTCGCTGGGCGGCGACTTCTTCGTCGACCGGCCCAGCTCCGCCGGCCCCGCCATGCCCAACTTCGACGTGAAATGCGTCGACGACGATGGCAACGAAGTGCCGCTGGGCGAACCGGGCGAGCTGTGGGTCCGGGGCTCGTCGGTGATCAAGGGCTACATCAACCGCCCCGACGCCACCGCCCAGACCATCACCGACGGCTGGCTCCACACCGGCGACGTCGCGCGGCTCGACGAGGACGGCTTCATCTACATAGTCGACCGCAAGAAGGACCTGGTGATCCGCGGCGGCGAGAACATTTCCTGCACCGAGGTCGAAGCCTGCGTCTACCGCGCCCCGGGCGTGGCGGAATGCTGCGTGTTCAGCGTCCCCGACGCGCGCCTGGGCGAGGAAATCGCCGTGGCCGTGGTAATGAAGCCAGGCGAAAGCCTGACCGCCGAAACCCTGATCACCCACTGTGCCGACCACATGTCGAAGCACAAGGTTCCGCGCTACGTCCATTTCTCCACCGAACCGCTGCCGCGCAACGCCAGCGGCAAGTTCCTGCGCCGCGAACTGCGCGAGCGGCTGGCGGGGGAACTGGAAGGGGCCTGAGCTGCGCGAAGAGATGAAATGAAAAGGCCCGGCAGCGCGCGCTGCCGGGCCTTTTCAGTTGGGCACAACCTTGTTCACAAGGCTGTGTGCAAGCTGTTCAACAACTGTGAGCCGACGGTGGAAAGCGTTCAGCTTTCCAGCTGGCGCAGCAGGCTGCGCACGTCACCGTCCATGTCGGCGTCGCGGGTGCGCAGGTCCTCGATCAGCCGCACCGCGTGGATCACGGTCGAATGGTCACGCCCGCCGAACTTGCGGCCGATCTCCGGGTAGGAGCGCGGGGTGAGCACCTTGGCGAGGTACATCGCGACCTGCCGGGGACGCACCACCGCGCGGGCGCGGCGCTTCGATGCCATTTCGGTCCGGTCGACGCGGTAGAACTGGCAGACGGTGCGCTGGATCTCGTCGATGGTGATGCGGCGGCGGTTGGCCGAGAGGATATCGGTCAGCTGCTCTTCAGCGAGCTGGAGCGAGACGGCCTGCCCGGTCAGTTGGGCATAGGCGATCAGCTTGTTGAGCCCGCCGACCAGTTCGCGCACGTTGCGGTTGATCGTGCGGGCGAGGAATTCGACCACGTCGGCAGGCACATGGGTGGGCGAAAAGCGCTGGAGGCGGTGTTCCAGGATCGCGCGGCGCAGCTCGATGTCGGCGGGCTGGATGTCCGCGACAAGGCCCATCGACAGGCGCGAGAGCAGGCGCTGCTCCACCCCGTCGAGTGCCTGGGGCGCGCGGTCGGCGGCGAAGACCAGCCGCTTGCCCTCGGCCAGCAGCGCGTCGATCGTGTAGAGCAGCTCCTCCTGCGCCGAGGCCTTGCCAATGATGAACTGGATATCGTCGACCAGCAGCAGGTCAAAACCGCGCAGCCGGGCCTTGAACTCGATGGTCTGGTTCTGGCGCAGGGCCTGGACGAATTCGACCATGAAGCGTTCGGCCGAGCAGTAGAAGATCCGCGCCCGCTGGTGATTCGCGAGATAGGCATGGCCGATCGCATGAAGCAGGTGGGTCTTGCCCTGCCCGGTCGCCGCCTTGAGATAGAGCGGCGCGAACTGCGGGGTTTCGGTGGCTGCCATGCGCTGCGCGGCATTGCTGGCCAGCACGTTGGCCGCGCCCGAGACGAAGCTGGCGAAGGTCAGCGAGGGGTCGAGCCCGATTGAGCCCTGGCCCAGCGCCGAGAAGTCTTCCGCGCCCATGCCCAGCGCATCGCCCGGCTGAGCGGCGGGCATGTCGTTGGCGGGACGACCGGCGGCCTCGCGCCCCAGCCGCAGCCCGGCGGGCACGCGGCGGCCCGGCAGGACCGAGATCCGCACCTGCCGGACATCAGGCCGGGCGATCTTCCAGGCGAGCGAAAGCCGGTCAGCGAAGCGATCGGCGACCCAGTTCGCGGAGAACTCGGTCGGCAGGAACAGGTCCAGCGTGCCGGTGTCCTTGGCGAAGGTGCCCAGCTGGATCGGCTTGATCCACTGCGCGTAAAGCTGCTGCCCCAGATCCTTGCGCAGACCCTGGCTGATGTCAGCCCAGTCCGCCGCGAGGTCCAGCGCTTCCTGTTCTTCTTTCATGCGCTCTGCATTGTTGTCGGCGGACGCATTGCCACGCTGTCCGCCCAAACCCGTACCAGTCACCCGGTCCCGCCCCCGTTACCAAGAATACACCAAGGCCCCGGCTGCAGGTGCAACCGGACCCGAAACTGCACCGCCCCCCGACTGGTCGGTGCCACAGTATGTTTGTCAGTCCTGCCGCAGGCCGGATGGCCCGGGCAGTTCGTTTTTTATGGACGGTTGGCGGGCGAGAGCAAGGCGGCGATGGTAAAAAAAGTGAAATAAACCGCCTTGACTCACTTCGGTTACGGGCAAACCCGTGACTTCACGCAAGTCCATGAATTTTCTTACAATTTGAATCGGGACTAGCGCGAATCGCGGGATTCCACAGGGTTACTGCGACGCAACAATCCAGTTGCATTTCGCATACGGAAACGGCCGGCGGATCGCCCGCCGGCCGTGTTCCGTTTTCGTCCCGCGATCCGTTCCACCAGGGAGCGAATCACCCGGCTGATCAGAGCGAGGCGACCCGCTTGGTCAGGCGCGAGATCTTCCGCGCGGCAGTGTTCTTGTGCAGCACGCCGCGAGCCACGCCGCGAGCCAGTTCCGGCTGGGCAGCCTTCAGAGCTTCGGCCGCAGCGGTCTTGTCGCCACCGGCCAGCGCGGCCTCGACCTTCTTGACGAAGGTGCGGATGCGGCTGAGGCGGTTGCCGTTGATTTCGGCGCGACGTTCGTTGCGGCGGATGCGCTTCTTGGCTTGCGGCGTATTGGCCATGTTCGTCCTTGCTTTCGGCCGCCCGGGGCAGCCCCTTTACCGGTTGAATTCGTGCAGAAGCGGGGCACCGGATGCAAACCGGTCCCGCAGGAAGCGCGGCCCTTAACCGCGAGGGTGCGAATCGTCAAGCAATCTCCGCCCGGCGCAGCACCTGTTGCGCATTTGGCACGTGCTACGGACAGGCGGGAAGCGTAGTCTATGTTTCCAGCGAGAGGAGTCCTTATGACCGACGCAAGCATCCAGGCCTGGGAAAGTGAACTCAAATCCCTGCTCGAACGGCTCCGCGACCGGCCCTCTGCAGACCATGCGGAAGACCGGCAGCGTATCGCGGTGCTGGAAAAGCTGATCGCCGACTATTACCGCAACGAGGGCTGAGCGCCGCTATCTCTGGCAGCGCGGACAGAACCAGGTGCTGCGCCCGCCCTGCACGATTCGCGACACGGTGCCGTTGCAGCGCGTGCACGGCTGGCCCTCGCGCCCGTAGACGTCGAACTGCTTGGAGAAATAGCCCAGTTCGCCATCGGGCTGGGCGTAGTCGCGCAGGGTTGATCCGCCCGCCTCGATCGCCTCGGCGATCACCGCCTTGATCGCTGGTACCAGCCGGGCCAGCGCCGCCGCGCTGATGCGTCCCGCCGCCTTGCGCGGATCGATCCCGGCGCGGAACAGCGCCTCGCAGACATAGATGTTGCCCAGCCCCGCGACGATTCGCTGGTCGAGCAGCATCAGCTTGATCGAGGCGCTTCGCCCCGCCAGGGTGGCCTGCAGATGGGCGGCGCTAAGTTCCTCGCCCAGCGGCTCCGGCCCCAGCGCGGCGAACTGGGGCCACAACGCCAGCGCTTCGCTTTCCACCAGATCCACCGAACCGAACCTCCGCGGGTCGCACAGCGCCAGGCGCTGTCCTGCCGCGGTTTCAAGCACCAGGTGGTCGTGGGTACCAAGGTCCGCCGGCTCGATCCGCCAGCGCCCGGACATGCCGAGGTGGAACACCATGGTCTGGCCGCGATTGGTATGGACCAGCCCGTACTTCGCCCGCCGCCCGAGCCCGGTCACTTCCGCCCCGGTCAGCACCTGCACCAGATCGGCCGGAAAGGGTCTGCGCAGCCCTTCGCGCCGCACCTCCACGCGCGCCAGCCGTGCGCCATCGAGGATGCGCGCCAGGCCGCGCACGGTGGTTTCGACTTCGGGTAGCTCCGGCATGTCCGGTGGGTATGCGAGGGGCGCGGGCTTGTCCATCGGCGCAGGCCGACCTAACCACGGCGGCGAACAGACAAATACGGGAGAACACGATGTCCTATTCCGCCTACCAGTCGACCGTCCCCGCCTTCATCGCCATGCTCCGCAACATGAGCGCATGGCTCGACAAGGCGGCCACGCAGAAGGACGAGGCCCTGCTGATCGAGGCGCGCCTCGCGCCCGACATGTTCCCGCTGTCGCGCCAGATCCAGATCGCCTCCGACGCCGCCAAGGGCGCCGCCGCGCGCCTGACGGGTACCGAGGCCCCGGCAATGGCCGACACCGAAACCAGCTTCGCCGAGCTCAAGGAACGCTGCGCGAAGACCATTGCCTATCTCGAATCGGTCGATCCCGCCGCCTACGACGCCGGTCTGGCCAAGGAAGTGGTGATCACCTTTCCCAACGGCGCGGGCCTGCGCTTCGACGGGGCGACCTTCCTCAACGGCTTCGCCCTGCCCAACTTCTATTTCCACGCCTCCACCACCTACGCGATCCTGCGCGCGCAGGGCGTGGAGATCGGCAAGCTGGACTTCCTGTCGCACCTTGCCGGACACATGTTCCCGCCGCCCGCTGGCGGCAACGGCTGAGCGCACCAGAATCCGGCTCTCTTTCGCTGGCACGGCGCGCGGCAACCAGCTAAGGCGCCGTGCATGAGCGAACAGGTATCCTTCGGCTACGAACAGGTCTCTCCCGAGGAGAAGACCGAGCGCGTCGGCGCGGTCTTTTCATCCGTCGCCAAGAAGTACGACGTGATGAACGACGCCATGTCGGCGGGCATGCACCGGCTGTGGAAGGACAAATTCGTGCGGCGGGTGAAGCCGCAGCCGAATGAGCAGATCCTCGACATGGCGGGCGGCACCGGCGACATCGCCTTCCGCATGGCCGCGCGCGGGGCGACGATTACCGTGTCGGACATCAACCAGGACATGCTCGACGTCGGGATCGAACGGGCGATGGACAGGGGTCTGGATACGCTGGTCTGGTCGCGCCAGAACGCCGAGGAACTGTCGTTCCCGGACCGCTTTTTCGATGCCTACACGATCGCTTTCGGCATCCGCAACGTCACCCGGATCGACAAGGCGCTGGCCGAGGCGCACCGCGTGCTGAAGCGCGGCGGGCGCTTCTTCTGCCTCGAGTTTTCGACCACGACCTGGCCGGGCTTCAAGGAAGCCTACGATGCCTATTCGCACAAGCTGGTGCCGAAGATCGGTTCGGCAATCGCTGGCGACGCGGATTCCTACCGCTACCTGATCGAATCGATCCGCCGCTTCCCGACCATGCCCGAATTCGAAGCCATGATCCGCGATGCCGGGTTCGTCCGCACCCGGGTCGAGCCGATCCTGGGCGGACTGGTGGCAATCCATTCGGGGTGGAAGATCTGAAGTGACCCGCCCTGCCACGCACATCCTGCGCCTGCTGCGCTGGGGCCGCATCCTTGCGCGCCACGGGGCGCTGCGCGGGATCGAGCGCGATCCCAACACTCCGCCCACGGTCCAGCGGCTGTGCCGGATCGCGCGGCTGGGAACGTTCCAGCCCGCCCAGCCCGACTATGCCGGGGCATTCCAGGCCATCGGCCCGGCGGCGATCAAGCTGGGCCAGACGCTCGCCACCCGTCCGGACATCGTCGGCGAGGCGGCAGCGAGCAACCTGCTGCTGCTGCAGGACAGCCTTCCGCCGGTATCGTTCGACCTGATCCGCCGCGAGATCGAGACGAGCTTCGGCAAGCCGCTCGACGCGCTGTTCGCCAGCATCGAGGAAGCGCCGGTCGGTGCGGCCTCCATCGCGCAGGTCCACCGCGCGGTGACGACCGACGGCAAGCAGGTCGCGGTCAAGGTGCTGCGCCCCGGCATCCGCGAGAAGTTCGCCGAGGATATCGCCACCTACGAATGGGCCGCCGCCCATCTGGAAGCGCTGGGCGGCGAGCCCGCGCGCCTGCGCCCGCGGCTGGTGATCGCCAATTTCAAGCGCTGGACCCTGCGCGAACTCGACCTGCGGCGCGAGGCGGCCTCGGCCTCCGAACTCGCCGAAGTGATGAAGGGCCACGAAGGCTACCGCATCCCCTCGGTCGACTGGGACCGCACCAATGGCCGGGTGATGACGATCGACTGGATCGACGGCATCAAGATCAGCGACCGCGAGGCGCTGGTCGCTGCCGGGCACGATCTGCCGGCGCTGGCCGAGCACCTTGTCCTCACCTTCCTGCGCCAGGCGATCAGCAACGGTTTCTTCCACGCCGACATGCACCAGGGGAACCTGTTCGTGCAGGGCGACGGGACCATCGCCGCGATCGATTTCGGGATCATGGGCCGGATCGACCGCCGCGCGCGGCTATGGCTGGCCGAAATCCTCTATGGCCTGACGACCGGGAACTACCGCCGCGTCGCGGAGATCCATTTCGAGGCGCAATACGTGCCGAGCTACCACTCGGTCGATGAGTTCGCGACCGCGCTGCGCGCGGTGGGCGAACCCACGCGCGGACGCCCTGTCAGCGAACTGTCGGTCGGGCAGATGCTCGACAGCCTGTTCGCGATCACCCGCGAATTCGACATGCAGACCCAGCCGCACCTGCTGCTGCTGCAGAAGACCATGGTGATGGTCGAAGGCCTGGCCACCTTGCTCCACCCCAGCATCAACATGTGGGAAGTCGCCGCGCCTTATGTCCGCGACTGGATCCGCGACGAACTGGGACCGGAAGCCGCGATTGCCGACCGCATGCGCAAGGACGCCGAAACCCTGCTGCGCCTGCCGGACCTCGTCCGCCGGATCGAGGAGAAGTTCCCGCCCAAGGGCGGCGCCCCCGACCCGCCGCCGCTGCCGGAGATCGAGCTGGTCTGGGATCGCGACGAGGATCGCTCCCGCTGGGGCGGCTATGCACTGGCGCTGATCATCGGCGGCGCGGCAGTGTGGGGCGCGCAGGCACTCGGCTGGCTATGACCCACACTCTCGTCATTGCGAGCGCAGCGAAGCAATCCAGTGGCGGCGCAAACCTCTCCTGGATTGCTTCGCTGCGCTCGCAATGACGAAAGCAGGTGACATGGACCTCGACGCGCTGATCCATCACTTCTTCGGCACGGACGATCCGACGACGCTGACCGAAGCCGAATTCGAACGCGGCCTCGAACGGCTGAAGATCGGCTTCGGCGTCGAGCGCGAACCGAGCCGCCGCTTCGCGCTGTGGACGCTGATGGACGCGCTGGGCGTGGCCCCGCTCCCCGCCGAGGCCTTTGCCAAGGAGCCTGCGCTGAAGGCTGCTGCCGAGGATTACCTCAAGGCCGCCTTCCGGATGGAGCGTTACGGGCCGGACGATGCATGAACCCGCCGTCCTGTTCGTGTGCCTCGGCAACATCTGCCGCTCGCCGCTGGCCGAGGCCGCCTTCCGCGCCGAGGCGGAGCGCGCCGGGCTGAAGGTTCGCGCCGAATCCGCCGGAACCGCCGATTATCACGTCGGCGAACCGCCCGATCCGCGCGCGATCCGCACCGCGCGGGCCAAGGGGATCGACATTTCCGGCTATCGCGGGCGGCAGGCGAGCGCGGCGGACTTTCACGCCTTCACCCACGTCTTCGCGCTCGATCACAGCAACCTGCGCAATCTGGAGGCCATCGCGCCTGCGGGGCATCGGGCGCACCTTGGCCTGCTGCTCGACCTGGTCCCGGGTCGCGAAGGGCAGGCGGTGGCCGATCCGTGGTATGGTGACGAGGCCGGGTTCGAAGTGACCTGGGCCGAAGTCAGTGCGGCGGCGCGGGCGCTGGTCGCTGAGCTTTCCCGATGAGCGGCGAAAGCGTCCTCGCCTGGCTCGCAGAACACGCGCCCGACGTGGCGCTGATCGACCATTCGCGCTCCACCGCCACCGTGGCCGAAGCCGCCGAGGTGCTGGGCGTGGAGCCCGGACGGATCGCCAAGACGCTGGCGTTCCGCATCGGCGAGACGCCCATGCTGCTGATCGCGCGCGGCGATGCGCGGCTCGACAATCAGAAGTGCAAGGCGGAGCTTGGCGGGCGTCCCCGGATGCTCGATGCGGACACGACGCTGGAGCTGACCGGCCACGCCGTCGGCGGGGTCTGTCCCTTCGGCCTTGCCACCGCGCTGCCGATCCTCGCGGATCGTTCGCTGCTCGCCTACGCCACGGTGTTCCCGGCTGCCGGCACCCGCACCAGTTCGGTCGAACTGGAGCCGGAACGGTTGGCCCGGCTGGTCGGCGCGCGCTGGGTGGACGTCTGCAAACTGCCCGAAGGCTGACCAGGCGATGGCGCGAGCGCCCATCGTCTATTTCCACGGCATGCCGGGCGGCCCCGGCGAATGGGATCTCCTGGCGCCTGCGGCCTTGCAGGAAGGGGCGATCGCACTGGACCGGAACTCGCCAAACCGCGATGGTCTCGCGCTTGTGGACCTGCCGGAAAACGTAACGGTGATCGGCTTCTCGCTGGGCGCGCCGCCCGCGCTGCGGCTGGCCCGGCAACTGGGCGAGCGAGTGGAGGCGCTGCATCTGGTTTCACCCGCAGCGCCGCTCCAGCTTGGTTCGTTCCTGCCCGACATGGCGGGCGGAGCCCTGTTCGCCCTCGCCGCTCGCCACCCGCGCCTGTTCCGGCTTGTGGTGGCGGCACAATGCCTGCTGGCGCGGCATGCTCCCGCGCTGCTGCTCGGCCGCCTGTTCGCAACTGCCCGGGGCGGGGATGCGCGGCTGTGGGCAGACCCGGGGTTCCGGACCGGCTTGGCAGAGGTGTTGCGCAAGGGACTGGGCCGCGATGCGCGCGGTTTTGCGGCTGAGGTCGCAGCTTTCGTAGCCGACTGGCGCGAAGAGCTTGCCGCGCCGCTGCCGATGCCGGTGACGATCTGGCAGGGCAGCGCCGACAACTGGACCCCACCGGCAATGGCTCATGCTCTCCACGCGAGCCTGCCGGGATCGCGGCTGGTGATGCTGGACGGCTGCTCGCACTACTCCGCACTGCACACCGCGCTGGCACGTATCGCCGCCGGGGAGTGACCGTCAGCTGCGCAGCAGCTTGCGGATCAGCGGCCGGTCAGCGAGAATCGCGTGCGCGGCGTTGTGTCCCGGCGCGCCGGTCACGCCGCCGCCCGGATGGGTGCCCGATCCGCACATGTAGAGGCCCTTGATGGGCGAGCGGTAATCGCCATGCCCCAGCACGGGACGTGCCGCCCACAGCTGGTCGAGGCTCATGTGGCCGTGGAAGATGTCACCGCCGATCAGGCCGAACTTGCGCTCCAGATCGAGCGGGGAATGGATCTGGCGGGCAATCACCGAGCGCCTGAAATTGGGCGCATGGGCGGTCACCGTATCGATGATCAGGTCCGCCGCCGCCTCGCGGCAATCATCCCACGAGCGGCCATCGGGCAGGTTCGGCGCGAACTGCTGGCAGAACAGGCTGGCGACGTGGCCACCCGGCGGGGCGAGGCTGTCGTCGAGCGTCGAGGGAATGGTGATCTCGACAATCGGCTCGCGCGACCAGCCGTGGGCCTTCGCATCGTCGAAGGCGCGGTCCATGTAGTCGAGCCCCGGCGCGATGACGATCCCAGCGGTGTGGTGTTCCGCCAGCGCCCTGCCCGGCAGCACGGTGAAGTCGGGCAGCTCGCTCAGCGCCACGTTCATCCGGAAGGTGCCGGAACCGGTCTTGTAGCCCCTGATCCGCCGCGCAAAATCGGCGTCGAGATCGCTGGACGCCACCAGCTGGCGATAGAGCAGCGCCGGGCCGACATTGGCGGCCACAACCGGCGCGGCAATCTCCTCCCCGCTTTCCAGCCGCACCCCGCGCGCCGCGCCGCCATCGACCAGCACCTGCGCGACCGGGCTTTCGAGACTGATCTCTACGCCCGCCGCCTCGCAGGCCCGCGCCATCGCCTGCGTAATCGCGCCCATGCCACCGATCGGATGGCCCCAGGCGCCCGGCTTGCCGTTCACCTCGCCGAAGACGTGGTGGAGCAGGACATAGGCTGACCCGGGGGTCGATACCCCAGCGAAGTTGCCGACCACTGCGTCGAAGGCGAAGGCGCTCTTCACCCGGTCGTCCTCGAACCAGCCGTCGAGAAACTCGCGCGCGGAGCGGGTGAACACTTCCAGCAGGTCGCGCTGCGCGGGCAGGTCCAGCCTGGCCAGCGGCCAGCCCTGCCGGGCGGCAGAGGCCAGCGCCGCCAGCCCTCCGCCGGCGCGCGGTGGCGATTGCAGGGTCAGGTCACGGAGTACCCCCGCAACGCGCGACAGCGCTGCATCGTAGGCCGGATAGGCCGCCGCATCGGCCTTCGAGAACCGGGCGAACTCTGCCACGGTCCGCTCCATGCCGCCGCCCAGCTTGAGATAGCTGTCCGCGAAGGGGAGGAAGTTCGAGATCTGCCGCTCGACCACGCGGTAGCCGTGATCCTGCAGCTTCATGTCGGCGATCACCTGCGGGCGCAGCAGGCTGACGGTGTAGCTGGCGGTCGAATTGCGGAAACCGGGGTGAAACTCCTCGGTCACCGCCGCGCCGCCGACCACGGCGCGCCGCTCCAGCACCCGCACCCGCTTGCCCGCGCGGGCGAGGTAGAAGGCGCAGACAAGCCCGTTGTGCCCGCCGCCGATGACCAGCGCGTCGTAGGTCCGTGTCACTTCGAAAGGTCGGCGATCAGGCTGAGGTAATAGGTGATCCCGGGACCGAGGTTGGCGAGCGAGACGCGTTCGTTGAGCCCGTGGGCGAAATCGTCCGAATCCTTGCTGAAGGCGGGGCTCGCCCCATAGCTCGGCACGCCAAGCGCGCGGTACCACATCGAATCGCTGGCGCCCGAAGCCTGCGAGGGGAATACCGGAACCCCCGGATAAGCCTTGCGGATCGCCCTGGTCGCCGCCGCGGTGAAATCGGCGCGCATCGGCGAGGCCGGCGAGAAGCGGCTGGCCTCCCCGGTCGCGTCGCGGACGGTCACCTGCGGCGTGGCGATGACGCGCTCCAGTTCGGCGCGGATTTCCTCGCGGGTGTGGCCCGGGAAGATCCGGCAATTGACGTTGGCGGTGACGCGCTGGGGCAGCGCGTTCTGCGCATGACCGCCCGATACCATCGTGGGCACGCAGGTGGTGCCGGTCTTGCCGACCAGGCTGGGATTGGCCCGCAGCACTGCGAGCGCCGCCTCGTCCGCCGGGTTGGCGGCAAAGGCGCGCATCGCCGCAGCAGTCTTCGGGTCGCTCTCGAAGGCGGCGGCCTGTTCGAACCAGGCCCTGGTCAACGGGCTCATTTCCGGAGCGAAGCGATAGGCGCCGATCCGCGCCAGAGCGGTCGCCAGCTGGACGATCGCGTTTTCGGGGCGCGGGGCGGAACTGTGACCGCCCGGGTTGGTCACCACCAGCTCGTAATCGTTGTAGGTCTTTTCCGCGCCCTGCCAGGTCCAGTAGAGCGGCTTGCCGGTGGCCTCGTCAAAGGTGCCGCCGCCGCCATCGACGTTGATCACCAGTTCGGCATGCTTCAGCCGCTCGGCGATCAGCTGCCCGGTCTTCATCGAGGTTTCCTCGTCCCCGGAGAACTGCAGCACGATCGTCCGCGCCGGGCGGAAACCGGAGCGGCGCAGCTCGATCAGGCTGGCGGTGACCTGCGCGGCGTCGAACTTCATGTCGCTCGCCCCGCGCCCGAACAGGTAGCCATTCTCGACCACCGGGGTGAAGGGATCACGGGTCCAGTCCGCCGCCTTGGCCTCGACCACGTCCATGTGGCCAGAGATGACGAGCGGCTTCAGCTGCGGATTGCGGCCCGGCCAGGTGGCGATCAGGTAGGCGGTATCGTTCACCGGCACGATCTCCACCTCTCCGGCCTGCCAGCCGCCGCCGACCAGCGCCTGCTTGACGAGGTCCAGCGCCGCGCCGGTCTGGTTGCCCGGCCCTTCGACCGTGCGCAGCGCGATCAGCCGCTTGGCAAGGTCGAGCGTCTGGGCCTCGGCCTGGGGGTGCTGGGCTGCGGGGGCGGCCATCGCGGTGGGAGCGGAAAACAGGGCAAGCACGGCAAGCAAGCGGCGCATCGACGAATCTCCTTCACGCGGTGGTCTAGCCGGGTGGCGGCAGCGGGGGAACAGGGCTCAGCCGCGCCACTCGGCAATGCGCGCGCCGTGGCTGAGCCGCGCGATAAGCGCGTCGGCCAGCCGCAGCGCGGTGCGCGCCTTCCACGATCGCCAGGGCGAAAAGTCCTCGGGTTCGGGCGGTCCCGAGCCGTCGCGAAGCGGGGCCAGCATCCGAGCCTCGAAATCGGCGATCAGCGCCGCGTCGCGCACGGTTGCGACATATTCGGCATTGGCGCGGTGGCTGACGAAATCGAAGTTGGAGGAACCCAGCACCAGCGCCTCCCCATCGATCAGCGCGGCCTTGGCGTGGGTCATCATCGGGGTGAGGCGCAGCTCCACCCCCGCCGGAGCCGCCGCGCCGAGCAGGTAGTCGCGGATCACCGGCTTATTGTTGGGCCGGGGGGTATAGATCGTCACCTTGGCGCCACCCTTGGCCGCTGCTGCCATAGCATCGACGAAGGGGAAGGTCGGATAGGCGCTGATCACCTCGATCGAACGGCGCGCGCCCGCGAACATCTCAAGCAGCGGCGCAAAGCCCGCTTCGTTGCCGCTGCCGTCGAGGCTGAGCAGGTCGATCCCCGCGATGCTTTCGCCCACGGTGGCGACGCTTCCGCTCCAGTCGGCATCGAACTGTGCGGCCAGCCAGTCGGAGGTGGGCGCGTGTTCGATCCGCAGCATCATGTCGTGCCAGGCGAAGTTGTGATCGGAAAAGTTGATCCCGCCGATCCAGACGGCGTCGTCCATCACCAGCAGCTTCTTGTGGTTGCGGGTGGCGTAGCGCAGCGGATTGCGCCCCAGCGGATTGGTGACCCGCACGCCGGCCCCTGCCGCGCTTAACCGACCGAACATCGCCCGCGTTTCCGCCGCCTCGCCATGCAGCGCGGCATTGCGCGACAGGGCGAGGAAGGTGTCGTTGACGACGTGGCGGGTATAATCGTCGACCAGCACGCGCCGGTCCGCCGCCTGGCTCGCGCCAATCGCCTCCGCTACCGGCAGTCCGGCAGCGTCGCCTTCGAAAGTCATGGCCTGGACCAGCACGCGCTGGCGTGCAGCGGCAATGTCATGCCGGGCGCGCTCCCAGAAGGCGCCCGATCCCACCAGCAGCTCGAAGCGTGGCGGTTCATGCTGAAGCAAAGCTGATTGCTGCATCGCGGCAAGGCCTTGCCAGCGCCCCCGCGCAATGGCAAGGCGCGTTTCGGTCGGCGCTTGGAGTGGCAAATGCATGGAATTGCACCCCCGGGCCTGACGCTCGGCCGTCCCCTTAAGGTTTTGCTGCTGCTCTCGTCGCTGCATGGCGGCGGCGCGGAACGCGTCGCGGTCCACCTCCTCAACGAGCACGATCCCAGCCGGATCGACATGCGCATGGGCCTGCTGCGCAAGGCCGGACCCTATATCAGCCACGTCCGAGACATGAGCCGGGTGATGGTCGCCCCGGACGGGGAAGAGCACTTCAACTACGACGGCCCGAACAGCGCCCAGTACGCGCCCGGCAAGCTGATCGGCAGCGCGGTGCGCGCGCCGCTGGCGTTCCGCCGGATGATTACCGAAACGCGCCCCGACGTGGTGATGAGCTTCCTCAAGGGCACCAACCTGCTCGCCTGGCTGTCACTGATGAACATGGGCCGAAAGCGTCCCAAGTGGATCGCGCGCGAGGGCAATAACGTGCTCGCCGTGATCAACGAGGAAGCGCCGAGCGACTTCGTGCGGCGCGTCTCGCTCTCGCTGACCCGCAGGGCCTATCGCCGTGCCGACGTGGTGCTGTCGAACTCGACCGACATGGCCGAAGGGCTGGTGCGTGACCTGGAGCTCGATCCCGCACGGATGCGGATGATCAACAACCCGATCGACCTCGATGCGATCGCGGCAATGAAGGACGCACCGCTGGGCGGCATTCCCAACCGGCCCTACATCATCACCGCCGGGCGGCTGGAATACCAGAAGGCGCACGAGGTACTGCTGCGCGCTTTCGCAGCCAGTGGCATCTGGCGCAGTCACGCGCTGGTGATCCTGGGCAAGGGCAGCCGGCTGGACCAGCTCCACCGCCTCGCCGCGCAGCTGGGCATCGGCGAACACGTGCGCTTCATCGGCTTCGTCGCCAATCCCTATGCCTGGATGGCGCGGGCGGAACTGTTCGTCCTGCCCAGCCGCTGGGAAGGCTTCCCGACCGTCGCGGCAGAGGCGCTGGCCTGCGGCGCGCCGGTGCTGATGACCGATTGCAGCTTCGGCCCTCGCGACGTGATCGAGCCAGGGGTCAGCGGCGAGCTGGTGCCGGTGGATGACGAAGCCGCGCTGGCCTCGGGCATCGCCCGCCTGATCGCCGATCCCGAGCGCCGCGCCGCGATGCGCGAGGCAGGCTTTGCCCGGGTCAGGGGCTTTGCCATCGAGGCGATGGTCGAGAACTATTCCGCCCTGTTCGAAGAGCTCGCGCCAACCGCCGCGCGCTGAGGTGCTGGCCTCGCGTTAACCTCTTGGCGTTATGGAGTTCCGCGCTGGAACAGGCGGCGCGCGGTGCTGGCATTTGCCATGCCGCCGCCGCATGATCCGCACTGACCGATTCTTTGCGAGGAGCCGATGGGTCTCAAGCTCAACGCCGCCACGGGCATGATGGGGGCATTCGTCGTGCTGGTGGGCGCCGCTGGCTGGCTGCTGGTGCAGAACACCCAGCCAGCGGCCCGCGTGGTGGAGGCCGTCGAACCCGGCCTCGCGAAGCCCCCCGCAGTGGCGGCCAAACCCGCACCGGCCAAACCGCGCGATGAGAGCTTCGTGATCAAGCGGATCCTGCCGATCACCGGCCCGATCCGCTATGGCGACTGGCACTGGGACGACAAAGGCGTGCCCGAGGGCCCACTGGTCATCACCGTCGATCTCGAGGCGCGGGTGCTGTCGGTGTTCCGCGGCGGCTATGAAATCGGAGCGACCGCGGTACTGCTGGGAACCACCGAGAAGCCGACCCCGCTGGGCGTGTTCCCGATCAAGTGGAAGAAGGCCGATCACTATTCGTCGACCTACGATGGCGCGCCGATGCCCTTCACCCAGAACCTGACGGTCGACGGAGTGGCGATCCACGGCACCAAGGTGGAAAAGGGCTATGCCAGCCACGGCTGCGTCGGCGTGCCGAACGATTTCGCCAAGCGGCTGTTCGCGGTGACCGAGGTTGGCGACAAGGTCTACATCACGCGCGGGAAGCGCGTGGGCAAGGGCGACTCGCTGGTCGAAGGGTAAGTTCCCGCTCTCCCGTTTCCGCATTTGACTCCGCCGTTAATGGCGCGATTAATGGCGCCAAGCGGCGACGCGCCGCAGCCAAGGGAGACACTCGCCATGACCGCGACCGCCGCCTGGGGCGCCACCGCCCCCACTTCCGGCCTCAACCCGATGACGATCGAGCGGCGCGAATTGCGCGGCGAGGACGTGGCAATCGACATCGCCTATTGCGGCGTCTGCCACAGCGACCTCCACGCCGCCCGCAACGACTGGGGCCGGACGAACTATCCCTTCGTACCCGGGCACGAGATCGTCGGCACGGTCCGCGCGGTCGGCCCGGACGTCACCCGCTTCAAGGTGGGTGACCGGGTCGCGGTGGGCACCGTGGTCGATTCCTGCCGCCACTGCGACGCCTGCGAGGAGGGCGAGGAGAACTATTGCCGCAAGGGCTCTACCGGCACCTACAACGGCAAGGACCGGATCGACGGCAGCCCGACCTATGGCGGCTATTCGGCCGCCACCGTCGTGGCCGAACCTTTCGTGCTTCGCGTGCCGGACAGCCTCGACATGGCCGCCGCCGCGCCGCTGCTCTGCGCCGGGATCACCACCTACAGCCCCTTGCGCAACTGGAACGTCGGCCCCGGTACCCGCGTCGGTGTCATCGGCCTCGGCGGCCTTGGCCACATGGGCGTGAAATTCGCCAAGGCGCTGGGTGCGGAAGTGACGATGATCACCACCTCCCCCGGCAAGGGCGAGGACGCGAAGAAGCTGGGCGCAGACCACGTGCTGGTCTCTACCGACAAGGAAGCAATGCGCGCCGCCACCCGCAGCTTCGACTTCCTGCTCGATACCGTGCCGGTTAAGCACGATGTCACCCCCTACCTGCACCTGCTCGACAAGCAGGGCACGCTGTGCATCGTCGGCATGATCGAGATGATGGAGCCGTTCCATTCCGGCCTGCTGCTGGGCGGGCAGAAGGCGGTGGCCGGATCGGGCGTCGGCGGGATCGCCCAGACCCAGGAAATGCTGGACCTGTGCGGGGAAAAGGGCATCACCGCCGAAATCGAACTGATCCGCATGGACGAGATCAACCACGCCTTCGAACGGATGGAGAAAGCCGACGTGAAGTACCGCTTCGTGATCGATATGGGGACGATGGCCGCATGACCCACAGTGTCGACCTCTACTGGTCGTTCCGCTCGCCCTATTCCTACCTCGTCGTCCCCCGGATGATCGAGCTGGAGCGCGATTGGGACGCCCGCGTCAACGTTCGCCCCGTCCTCCCGATTGCGGTGCGCCAGCCGGACTTCTTCGCGCATGCCGATCCGCTGTGGACCACCTACCTGATGCGCGACTGCGTGCGCAGCGCCGAATTTGCCGGAATGCCGCTGCGTTGGCCGCGCCCGGACCCGGTCAAGATGGACTTCGCGACGCGGACCTATCCCAAGGAGCAGCCCTACATCCACCGCCTGACGCGCCTCGGCCAGCTGGCGGCGGAGCGGGGCAAGGGCCTGCCGCTGCTGCGCGCGGTCAGCCACCTGATCTGGTCGGGCGAGACCGACAACTGGCACGAGGGCGATCACCTTGCCCGCGCGGCGGAAAGCGCAGGGCTGGACCTTTCCGAAATGGACGCGGTGGTCGAGGCGGAGGCTGAGCGGCTCGACGCGGCGATCAAGCAGAGCGAGGCCGACCAGCGGCTGGGAGGCCACTACGGCGTTCCCCTGATGGTCTATGAAGGCGAGCCATTCTTCGGGCAGGACCGCTTCGACCAGCTGCTCTGGCGGATGCAGCAACAGGGCATGGCGCGGCGGGGCTGAAACTGCGTCGTCCCGGACTTGATCCGGGACCGCTGGCCGGCTGACGCTACACCCGATTG
>JAYRMP010000045.1:0-17550 GCA_041912655.1 Novosphingobium sp.
TCCACCATAACGATGAACCCGGTGGCCACCAGCGACGCCGCATTCCGGGGTGGGGCATGCCCCACCCCGGAATACACCATCGCCTACACCGGAAATTACACCACGAGCGCGGACGCTAACTTCGCCGACTGCGAAGCCATGAGGGTCAGGGACTCCGCGCGGTAAACGCTGTCGCGCAATTCCTCCAGGGACTGGAGAGCGGCGGCGAAATCGCCTTGCGGTGACTTCTCGCAGGCAGGGGCGGCATGTAGGGAAGTGACAGCCATTGGAACCTCCTTCTAGGTTTCTGTGGTCAGGGTCGGCCGCTGTTGCTGCAGCGGCCGGCCCGCCTCATTTGATGCGCCCGCGATGCACTGGCTGTCAATTGCATCAGCGTCGAAGCCTGGATCTGGATATTTCCCGCGGCCCCCGTCCAGCGCAAGCAGGACCGGCCTAGTCCGATCGGAGGGCCTGAAGATCCGCGCGTCCAGGTTTGCAGCAATGCCGGCCAGGCAGGAGTTGAAATAGGCGGAGTCCGTTCTCAACCGCCTTATGTTGCTGGCCAGCACACCAGGGATCAGGACTCCTGCTGTCTCCAGCATGTCGTTCAGGCAGTAGAAGGCGGTGCAGAGCGCCTGCATCGCCTCCTTGTTCTGCTCTGGGGTCGGGGGGGCGGTTTCGTCCATGGCTGCGCCTCCTTGCCCTTCCTAGCGGCCCAGCGTGCGCGATTGGCGCTGCGCCACCATACTGGCCCCGCCCCTTGCCCCTGCTTGCGCCGCGGCCTGGTGGCCGGCGTTGATGCGGTCCCAGAATTCATTGGTCATCAGGTTGCCGCTGAAATGCTGGTGCACCGTCATGCCGCCGCCGCTGGCGCCCCAAGCTCCATTCGGCGTTACCGATACGCCACGCGGCAGGCTGACCAGTTCCGGCCCACGCTCGCCCACCACGGCAAGGCCGCCGGGGTGCCAGCGGGTGCCGCCGGCATAGCCGGGGATGCGCGCGCCGTTGATCGCCTTTGCGGCCGATTGCCCGAATAGGCCCATGCCCCCCAGCTGCAGGCCAAGCCCCACCACCGCATCCAGAATGTCGAAGAAATCGCCATCCTTGATCGCATGGCCCAGCGTGCCGATCGCGCGGACCGCTTCCTGGGCCATATCGGTGAAGCTCTTCCCGATGCGCTGGTTTGCATCGATCAGCTTTGCCCGCACTTCGTCCATGTCATCGGTGAAGCCTGTAAAGCTGCCCCTCACTCGATCGAAGGCCCCGCCCAGCAGGTTGCCGAATGCCGCGCCGCCTTCCTCCAGCGTGCCGCCGATCGCCTGCCGGTTGAGGCGCAGCCGCGCTTCGGTGGCCTGGGCACTGGTAAGCAGGCCCCCCTTCTCGGCGCGCTCCAGCGTGGCCAGATCGGCGCGCCAGTCATTGAAGGCCCGCGCCTCGGGAAAGAGCCGGTCCAGCAGCGGCTGGACTTCGTTCGCCAGCTTGCGGAAGGCTTCGGCCGTTTCCTTTGTTGCCTTGGTCGCCGGGGGCACCATCGCGCCATCAAGCCGGGCCATTTGCGCGGCGATGCCGTCCACCAGGTCAGGCGAGGTCACTTCGCGGCGCATATCGGCGAAGGCCACCTGCACCTTGCGCACGGCCTGCAGGTCGATCAGCGGGCGCAGGCCAGGGGCGAGATCGAAGCCGTCCCCAGCCGCCGCCAGGTTGCGGCGCGCGGACAGCGCCGGGGGTACTCCATAGGTTGCCCCAGACCACGGCGCGGCTGGTCGCCGGCTTCCCGGCAACGGGGTTCGCCCGCCGCCGCCCTTAGGCTTGGCCTGCTCGTAGAGGTCGATGCCCTGCCCCAGCCCTTTCATAGACAGGGAAATGGGGTTGTATTCCATGGCCGCGCCGCCTGCCCAGCGCACGGCCTTGCCAAAGTCCGTCTGTGCCAGATTCTTCAGCGCCTGATAGGCAGCCGCCGCGCGCTCTGCCAGCCGCTCCAGGGCGTTGGCCAGTTCCAGGATGGCGCCCGAATTCTCCGCCACGACCATGGCGATTTTCATGTCCAGCACGGTCTTCAGCGAACCGAATTTGTCGGCCGCTTTGTCGGCGCGCTCGATCATCTCGGGTGTCAGCACGATGCCCATGTCACGCGCAGCCGCGCGCAGATCATTGACTCCCTTGGCGCCTTCGGAAAGCAGGGGCGCCAGCTTCTGGCCGGACTTGCCGAACAGATCCACCAGCACCGCGGCGCGTTCGGCTGGTGACTGCACCGCCTTCAGCGCCTCGGCGATCAGCGGGATGGCGGTCCCGGCATCGATCACGTTGCCCTTGGCATCCTTCACCGAAATGCCCAGTTTCTTGAACGCCTCCACTTGGGCCTTGGTACCGTTGGCGGCCTCGCCGATACGCCGGGTCAGCTGGCCCAGCGCCTGGTCCATTTCATCGCCGGACAGGCCAACCTGGGTAGCGGCGTAGCGGTATTCCTGCAGCGCGTCGGTGGTGACGCCCAGCTGCTGCGCCGTCTCCCCCAGCGCGCTCGCATATTCCAGCCCCGCCTGCGCCATCCGGGTGACTTCGGAAACCACCATGCTACCCATGATCGCAGCGCCTGCGGCGGCCACTGCCCGCCCAGCCGCCTGCATTTTGCCCGCCATTTGCTGGGCCTGTAGTTGCGCCTGGGTCGCGCCCTTCTGGAATGGCCCGGTATCCAGGCCCAGCACCACCTTCAAAGCTGCCAGCACCGTCATTGCTTCATCCTTTCGACTTCAGGGGGCGGCCGGTGCGGGGGTCGGTCGCGTTGGGGGCAAGGGGTCAGTCCTGTTGCACGTTGACCTGCAGGTGGTGAGCCGACTTGCGGCTGGTCGGGCCTGCCAGTCCAAGGCGCTCGGCCATGCGCAGCAAGGCTTCGATATGCGCTGCGCTGGGCGGATCGGGATATTCCAAGGGCCGTTCTGCCATGGCATCGACGTAGCCGCGGTGCCAGGCTTCCAGGCAGCAATAGCGGGCGAACAGGTCGCTATCGGCTTCCTTGCAGCCGGCGGCCACCACCCGCTCCAGGTTCTCACGCCAGACCAGCCGGGCAGGTTCAAGCGCATCCTTCTTCGCCAGCCAAGGGGGCATGATCGGCGGTGCCTTGGGCTTCTCAAAGGGGTTCGTCACTGTTGCTTCCTTTCGGCTTGTGGGGCGCCATTGCGCCTGAATGCGTTCTCTCGGCCCACCGGGCGGGCCTGGATGCGCTGGCGGCTGGTCGGGCCTGCGATGCCCAGCAGTTCGCCCATCTTGCGCAGGCTTTCGATCATGGCCGTTGGCGGGCTTTCGATCCCATCGGCGCCGCTCAACCAGGCCCGCACATGCGCGCGATAGCCAGACTCCTGGATGCAGTAGCGGGCGAACAGGTCGCTATCGCCTTCATGGCATCCGTTCGCCGTCACCCTCTCCAGGTTTTCATCCCAGACCAGCCGGGCTGGCCCCATGGCGGGATCTTCGGCCAGGTAATCGGGCATCATGGGAGGGGACTGGCCGCGGTCGAATTGCGGGAGGTCTGGTTTTGCCGCTCCAAGGGCCGCACGGCCGCGCTTCGACGTTGGGCTAGGCTTCGGCCCTGGCTTCATCGCATCGCCTCCAGGCGCCTTTCGGCTGGCTCCAGGGCACGCGAATTTATCTCGGCCCGAAATTTTAATTCGGACGCGCGAAAATTTGACTGGGCGCCGGTCCTGTGGCGCGCGGGCACCAGACTTTTGACCACCCCCCCTATCATGCTGCAGCCCTGACATTGCTGGAGCGCCCACGATGTAGCTGCTGCTGCTTAGCCGCCCATTCCAGCCGATCACCTTCAGGCACCGCTTGAGCCTTGGCCGCGTAGTCCCCGCCGCCTTCTAGCAGGCGCTGAAGGAATTCGGTGGCGGTGCCGCTGTAATCGATCCTGCTTTGCCTGGTTGCACGGGGTGCCGAAATTGCCTGTCCGATCGGCGCTGCCGCATCGATCAAAGTCCGAATGTCTCCAGCCGTGACCTGCAGCTCACCGCACTGTGCTTCGGTCGCAGCCGGGGGAACAGGTACGACCTGCCGCTCGGTCGGGGGCAATGGTGCACGCGCCTTCGATGCCGCCGCGGAAGATTCCTTTTCAGGTTCCTTTTCAGATTCGGCCCCAACCATTGGGAGGGTATTTCCCAACCGTTGGGAGGGTTCATCCCAGCCATTGGGGGGGCGCCGATCGGACAGGCTGGGGTGAGGTTCTGGCACCCCCCCATCCGTTGGGGTGGTCGCGGCGCTGGTTGCACCATCGACCATGACACCCCCAGCCGTTGGGGTGGTTATGCGTTGGGCCGACAGGGCGCGCCCCATGTTCCGGCAAAGGGCCTGGATCGCTGCGCCGCCGGGGATCAGGCCTAGCTGGGCGAGCCAAATCAGGACCGCTTCCCGGCTGCCATTATCAAACTTGCCCCGCGCCAAATGCGCCTTCACCGCTTCGGCAGACAGGGGCGCGATCGATCCCCGCCCACCGGGGTGCACAAGGTAGACGGCAAACCGCCCCGTGCGCCCTGGCATGGTTGAGATGTGCCCGGCATCCTCCAAGGCTTGGAGCGCTGGCCCAATCGCGTTCTTGCTGCACCCGGCATAAGCCGCAATCGTCGGCTGTGAAGGCCAGGCCAGCCGCGTATCGTCGCGCGCGGCCTGTGCCAGCTTGGACAGTGCCAAGCGCTCGAAAGCGCTCATGCTCCCGGCCAAGGCCCCTTGCCGTCGCTTACCGATCGGGGCTGCTGCCTCGATCACCCGGTCTGCATCCTTGCGCAGCTCATAGGCCATGGCGCCCGCCCAGGCCGGCGGCCTCTGCAAGTGCGGCGATCAGGCATGGCCCAGCCGCGAAGCGCTGGCGTAGCCAGTGCAGTGCGAAGCCTTTGCCGTCGATCGGCTGGGGTGATATACCGCCGCCGATACCGCGCGCCCCCGCGTGGATTGAGCCAGCCCCAGCCGCGCCTCCGCCGCGCGCTGGGGCTTTCCTTTGGCGGGCCACCTTATGCGGCGGCCGCGGCGGGCTGATTTTCCGGGAGGCTGTCGAGCCAGGCCATCGCGTCGGCGCGCTTCACTCGAAGCGTGGCGCCCAGCTTCACGGTGCGAATGCGGCCGGCGCGCACCTCGTTGTAAAACGTGCTCCGGCAGACCCCAAAGGCCTGACAGAATTCGTTGACGCTGTAGAGTTCCTTCATGGGCGGCTCCTCATTTGCCGCCATCATTGGCGGCTGGAAACCGCGCTAGTAGTATGCACACATATGCGCAGGGCAACAGCCTGCAATGGACAATAAAGCGCCGTCGCGCCCTCTATTCTGTCCAATCCCGTTGAAGGCATCGGGCGACTTCCTTCCGCACATCGGCGGCGTCTTGGAATCCAGCCGCTTCAAGGCAGACCCGAACCGTTCTCACCAAAGCACCCTTTGGCTTGGCATCTAATGGAATTCCGCAGGAGGCAATGGCGTTCGCGATACTTGCGATCAGCCGCGCACGCTCCCCTACTGCTCGACCACGGGCCAGCGAATAGCGCTCGTTGAACCACTCGAATTTTTGCTTCAGGCCCTTGCCTATGGCTTGTGAGTCCTCAAGCAAACGCTCGATCGTGCCGCCGAATTGAGGATCAATCCGAGAGAACAATCTGCCGCTTTCCGAAAGCAGCGCGCCTCGAAATTGCTCCGTTTCCCGAAGCAGATATTCCAACTGTGCAACAATGGATCGCCCAACTGCGCTTCGTTCGCTTTCGCTGGGCGTGTCCAGGTGCGCGTCGATGAATGCAGCGAGCAATTCAACGTCGATCCTCGGATCGATCCTTGCCAGCTCCTGCCTAGCAGCGGGTCCAAATTCAAAGGGGCGCTCCTGCTGGTCAGGTTGCACTGAGTCGAGCCTCCAGCGGGTTCTTCACCCCCAGCCGCGCCGCATCGCGCGCGATCGCGGCCCGGTAGCTGTCATACGGCTGGCCTCCGGCGGTCAGCCACACCCTGCCTATGGTGCTGACCTTGCCGCGCAGCTGGGCCGCGTCGATCGCCGGCGTTTCAGCCAGGGCGGCCGTTGCCGCCACATAGGCATCGAACAAGCGGTGGTGTTCATCGCGGGCCTGCTGCCCTTCGCCGGGCTGGCCAAACTCCCATGCGCGATGGGCAATCGCGCCGGACAGCAGGTAGCGAAGGCGAGCAATCTCCGCCTCATACCGTGCCAGCCGGAAGGCCTCGCGCGGCCCCGGGATTGGTGGGCGCCCACTGCCGGGCCATGGGTTCGCCTTGCGGTAGGCACCAGCCGCACGGCCGCCCGGCTGGCGCACGGGCGCAGGCGCGGCGGTGGGCAAGGCCACCACGTTGGCGACTGGGCCGCACACGGTCACTTCGCCAACCCCATGATTCCAATGTCCAGTCCTGGCAGCGCGTCGATTGCCACCAGCCGATCGCGGGCAACCCGGATCAGTCCTTCTACCGCTCGCACCCGGTCCATAAAGTGGCCGCTATCCAGTTCGCTATCGGGCGCCGCCAACATGTCGGCATTGCACACGGCATCCAACACCGCGCGCGCGTGCCAGATGGCATCGCCGATGGTTCGCGCTTCTACCTGGGAAAGGTGCACGCAGGGGGCCGGCATTGCGGCCGCATTGCTTGCGCGATCGGCGGTCGGTAGGGGGGTAGTAGCCATTTTCAGCACTCCTTTTGCTGTGGTGGTCAGGGCCGGCGCAGGGGTGGCCGCCCCCGCGCTGGCCCGCTTGAAGGGATCAGGTTGCCTTGCGTTCGGGGAAGGGGACGACTTCAGCGCCCTTACGGAGCGTGTCGAGGTGATCGCTCCACCACTGGGCCATTTCCACCCGCTCTTTCCAATGTGTGCCCCGGTGATAGGCAGCGCGCACTTCGTCCCCATCCTTGTGGGCCAAGGCGCGTTCGATCGCGTCGGGGGACCATTTGCCGCTTTCGTTCAGCAGGGTGGAGGCCATCGCCCTGAAGCCGTGCGAAGTCATTTCGTCGCCGCTATATCCCAGCCGGCGCAGGGCCGCGTTCAGGGTGTTTTCACTCATCGATCGGTGGCTGGTGCGGATCGAAGGGAACAACAGGCCCGTGTCGCGGCCGTTGACGTGCTGGAGCATGCGCAGCAGCTCCACGACTTGCCGGGAAAGCGGGACGTGGTGCGGCTTGCGCATCTTCATGCGCGCGGCTGGAATCGTCCACACGGCGGCCTCCAGGTCAATTTCGGACCAGTCAGCCTGGCGCAGCTCACCCGGGCGCACGAACACATGCGGAGCGATCTGGAGGGCCAGCCGGGTGACAATATGCCCTTGGTATCCATCGATCGCGCGCAGCAGTTCGCCCGCCGCCTTCGCCTCGGTGATCGCGCCGAAATGCCGGGGGGTAGGGGCCACCAGCGCGCCGCGCAGATCCCGGGTAGGGTCTGACTTGAGCCTTGCCGTCGCCACCCCATAGCGGAACACGTTGGAGGCAAATTGCAGCGCGCGGCGCGCCGTCTCCAGTTTGCCTTTGGCTTCGATCTTGCGCAGGCCGGGCAGAATGTCGGTCGGGCCAATCTCCGCAATGGGCAGGCGGCCGATCGATGGCGCCAGCTGGCCCAGCCTTCGCGCTTGCGCTTGTCCATGTATTCCCGCGCCACCAGCTCAAAGGTGTTGTCCGCGCTCATCTGGGCGCGCAGCTGCTCCCGGCGCTTCTCAACGGCTGGATCGGCCCCGCGGGCCAGGTGCTGCCGGGCTTCGTCGCGGCGCTCCCTGGCCTCCTTCAAGCTCACTTCGGGATAGGTGCCCAGGCTTAGCTTCTGCTCCTTCCCGGCCACCCGATACTTGAGGCGCCAAAGCTTGCCGCCGCTCGGCTGGACCAGCAGGAAAAGGCCCCCGCTGTCCCCCAGCTTGTAGGGCTTCGCCTTGGGCTTCGCGCCTCGAATCGTGGTGTCAGTCAGCGCCATATTGGGGGCCACTCCAACCTGGGGGCCACGACTTGGCCCCCTATCTGGCCCCCAATCGGCTGCGCTGGTGTTGCGCGCATTTCCTTCCGGGAGCCCTGATAAGCCCGAAATATGGCGATTTTCTGGGGTTTGTAAATATCTCCATGTGCACATGTGGACATGGAAATGGTGCCCGGGGGCGGATTCGAACCACCGACACGCGGATTTTCAATCCGCTGCTCTACCAACTGAGCTACCCGGGCAACGCTGCGGCGGCGGTCCTTGCGGTCCGGCGAGCGGCTGGAAGCGCGCCTATGGCGAAGCGCGGCGCGCTTGGCAAGAGGGGATTATGCCTTTCCTTCCTCTTCATCGAGCGCGGGCGGGCCGGGCAGGGCATAGCCATCGTCGAGCCAGCGGACGAGATCGCGGTCCTTGCAGCGGGTGGAGCAGAACGGGGCGTGCTCCGCGCTGCGCGGCTTGCCGCAGATCGGGCACTTGCGGGTGGTGCTGGTCATACTTCCACCGCCTGCGCGAATCCGGCCTCGAGCGCAAGCGCCGGGTCCTCTACCAGCCGTACTTCGCGGCCCGCACGGCGCGCAAGTTCGTCCAGCCAGTCGGCGCGGAGCGCGGCGCGCACGGCGGGATGGCAGGTCAGCAGCAGCGCGCCCGGGGCCTCGACCCGCCCGGCCAGCCGCAGCAGCCGCCGCGCGGCGGCGGGGGCGGGATCGAACCGAAGCAGGTGGAGCAGCGAGGGGCGCGCCAGCCGTGCGGCGATCTGGACGAAGCCGAAGCCGTTCATCGCGGTGCGCTCGTGCGGCCAGCCGCGCAGAGCCTCTTCCAGCGCTGAGTCGACCGCGCGGCGATCCTCCTTGGCCTCCAGCGTCGGAAAGTCGATCCCGATATTGCCGCCAAGATCGAACCGGCGCAGCGCTTTCGCCAGCGGGGCGACCGCCGCGCGGGCCAGATCGCGCGGGGGCAGAGTGCCGTCGATATCGACCACGGTCATCGCCGGGGTCGGCGCGAAGTGGAGCGATCCGCCCGCGAAGGCGCAGGTGTCGCTCCATGCCTCGTCCCACAGCTCGTCCCAGCCGCAGTCCGGAAAGGTGCGCACCGGCCGTACGGCGTGGCCCTCGCGGCGCAGCGTTTCGGCGAGGGTGGGGGCGGGGCGCGGCGGGGCGGTGGTCGGGCGCGCCTGCGCCAGCTTGCGCCGCGCGTGTTCGGGCATGGCGGAGCGCAGCACTTCCAGCCGCAGCGCCGCACCCTCGCTCGCTTCGCGTGGCAGGCGGTCGACCAGCGCTTCCTCGCCGCTGGCAAAGCGCGCCGTGCCGCGCGCGCTGCCCGCGGCGCGCGCGATCAGCACCGCGTCCTCGACCTGTCCTGCCTTGAGCGTGCCGGGCCAATCAATCCGGGCGGCAGCGATCGTTGCGCCGCTCAGCAGGACCGCGCGGTGCTCGCCGATCCCTTCTTCGACCAGCCACTCAGCCAAGCGGCAGCCCCGCAGTGCGCAGCAGCGCGCGCGCTTCGAACAGGGGCAGGCCCATGACGCCGGAATGGCTGCCGGAAATGAACCGGATCAACGCCTCGGCGCGGCCCTGGATGGCATAGCCGCCGGCCTTGCCCAGCCCTTCGCCGCTCGCGACATAGGCGTCAATCTCCGCCTCGGTCAGGCGCTTGAAAGCGACCACGGTTTCGACCTGGCGGGTGCGGGCCGTGCCGTCCGCGTCGATCACGCAGAGCGCGGAAATGCAATTGTGGCGGCGGCCGGAGATCAGGCCGAGCAGCCGGCGCTGGATCGCCTCGTCATCGGCGGGGGGCAGGATGCGGCGGCCGAGCGCAACCGTGGTGTCGCCGGCCAGCACGATCTCGCCCGCCGCGCGCGGCACGGCCATGGCCTTGGCCACGGCGAGCCGCAGGGCATAGGCGCGCGGCGTTTCGCCTTTCAGCGGGGTTTCATCGATGTCGGGACTGGCGATCCGCGCGGGGAGCGCGCCGATCCGCGCCAGAAGCTCGCGCCTGCGCGGCGAGGACGAGGCGAGGACGAGCTGGGGAGGAGTGTCCGCGGGGGGCGTCAATACTGGCCCGGACCGCCACGGCCCGGCATGAAGCGATAGGTGATCCGGCCCTTGGTCAGGTCATAGGGGGTCAGTTCGACCAGCACCTCGTCGCCCACCAGCACACGGATGCGGTTCTTGCGCATCTTGCCGGCGGTGTGGCCCAGGATCTCGTGATCGTTTTCAAGGCGGACGCGGAACATCGCGTTGGGCAGCAGTTCCACCACCGTTCCGCGCATTTCGAGCAGTTCTTCCTTCGCCATCCGCGCTCAGTGTCCGTATTTCTTCGTGTGCATCGCGGCGCCCATAGACCCGGCAGGCGCAAAAGGGAAGCCTTTGGCTGGTGTTGCGCCAGGCACACGCGGACAATTTGTTACCTTTGGTGCACTTGTCTCGGGCCGGGCGATGCGTCAGGAGCGGAAACGGGAGATGCCGGGATGGGCCGCAACAATCTGGAGACCCGGACATTCGCATGCTGCGCCATACAGTTCTTCCCCTTGCCCTGCTGACTTCCCCCGCGCTGGCCCAGGCGCAGGCCGATCCCGCGCCCGAGCCGCAGGACGAGGTTGCCGCGCCTGACGAACAGCCTTCGGGCAGCGAGATCCTGGTCGTGGCCGAGCGGATCAAGGGCCAGGTCGATGCTCCGCAGGCCCCTGTCGCCACCTTTGACGAGACCCAGATCGGCGGGCTGGGCGCCTCCTCGCTCACCGACGTGCTGGCGCGGATCAGTCCGCAGACCGGTTCCGGACGCGGGCGCGGCGGCGGCATGCCGGTGGTGCTGGTCAACGGCCAGCGGATTACCAACTTCCGCGAGATGCGCAATTTCCCGCCCGAGGCGCTGCGCCGGGTTGAGGTGCTGCCCGAGGAAGTGGCGCTGCGGTTCGGCTTTCCGGCCAATTCGCGGGTGGTCAACCTGATCCTCAAGGACAAGTTCGCCAGCCGCCGGATCGAGGCGGAATACCGCCTGCCGACGCGCGGCGGGTTCAGCGGCTGGCAGCTGGAAGCCAGCCAGATGCGGATCGACGGGCCAAGCCGCTTCAATGTCACCGCATCGGCGGAGGACGGATCGCCGCTGTTCGAAAGCGAGCGGTCCGGACTGGTCTCCGCCTCCGCGCTGCCGGGCGTGGCGAGCGATCCCGATCCGCGCGCTTTCCGCAGCCTGATTTCCGACACGCGCGAATTCGGCCTCAACGCATCGTGGACCAGGGGGCTGGGCAAGGACGGCACTGGCGGCGCGATCAGCCTCAACGCCAATGCCACGCGCAGTGACAGCCTCAGCTGGTCGGGGCTCGATCTGGTGCGGCTGGCGGACGGCACCGGCGCCAATGTGCTGCGCGCGCTGGCCGATCCGCTCGAGCGGCGCGGGCGGACGACCAGCCTGCAGGGCGGGGCGGGGCTCAACCTGTTTCCGGGGCGCTGGCAGCTGTCGGCGACGCTCGACGGCGGTCACACGGTCAGCACCACGCGGATCGACCGACGCGCCGATACCTCGGGTCTGATCGCGGCGGCGCTGGCGGGCACGCTGCCGATTTCCGGCCCGCTGCCCGCGCTGCCCTCTGCCGGTTTCGATACCGCGCGCAGCGAGAGCAATACTGCGACCGCGCTGGTGACGATGATCGGCCGCCCGCTGCGCCTGCCTGCGGGCGAGGTCGCGGCAACCTTCAAGGCGGGCTATGCCTTCTCCGCCATCGACAGCAGCGACACGCGCAGCACTGCGGGGCCGGTCAGCCTTCGGCGCGGCGATCTTTCGGCGGGCGTGAACCTTGGCGTGCCGATCGCCAGCCGGCGCGAAAATTCGCTCGCTGCGCTGGGCGACCTGACGCTCAATTTCAGCGCCGGGTACAATCACCTGTCGGACTTCGGCTCGCTGACCGACTGGAGCGCGGGGCTGACCTGGTCGCCGGTCGAGAAGCTGGGGCTTCAGGCGAGCTATCTGGTCAACGAGGCGGCGCCGTCGCTGGCGCAGCTGGGCAGCCCTTCGGCAGTGACCTTCAATGTGCCGGTCTATGACTTCGCGCGGGGCGAGACGGTGCTGGTGACCGTCACCAGCGGCGGCAATCCGGCGCTGCGCAAGGAAAACCAGCGCGACCTCAAGCTGGGGGCGAACTGGGAAACGCCGCTCAAGGGCTCGTCGCTGCTGGTCGAGTATTTCCGCAACCGGTCGGAGAATGTTTCGGCCAGCTTCCCGCTGCTGACCCCGGCCATCGAGGCGGCCTTCCCGGGGCGCGCGGTGCGCGATGCCAGCGGACGGCTGACGGCGATAGACCAGCGCCCGGTGACGCTTGCCGAGCAGACCGGATCGCGGCTGCGCTGGGGGCTCAACCTGTCCGGCACCATCGGCAAGGCGCCCGAGGGCGGCGGGATGATGGGGATGCTGGGCGGTGGCCGCCCCGGCGGTCCGCGCGGCGGCGGGGCGGGCGGCGGGCGTCCTCCCGGGGCTGGCGGCGGAGGACGCGGCGGCGGGATGATGGGCGCGATGTTCGGCGGCGGCGGGCAGGGGCGCTGGAACCTGGGGCTCTATCACACCGTGCAGTTTTCCAGCCGGGTGCTGGTCGCTCCGGGCGGGCCGGCGCTCGATCTGCTGGACGGCGATGCGCTGAGCGGTGGGGGAACGCCGCGCCACTCGGTCGAATTCAACGCGGGCGCGTTCCACAAGGGGCTGGGCATGTTCGCGCAAGGCACCTGGACCGGGCCGACCACGCTGAAGGCCAGCGGCGCGCCGGGGACCAGCGACCTGCGCTTCGGCAGTCTCGCCAAGGTCAACCTCTCGCTCTTCGCCGACCTCGGCCAGGTCGGGCTGGCGAAGCAGGCGCCGTTCTTCAAGGGCACCCGCCTGTCGCTGCGCGTCGAGAACCTGCTCGACGCGAGGCAGAAGGTGCGGGACGCCAGCGGCATGGTACCGCTCAGCTATCAGCCGGACTATCTCGATCCGCGCGGGCGGGTGATCGAGCTGGAATTCCGCAAGATGTTCTGAAAACCGCCCCGGCGTGGGCCGGGGCGGTTCAGTGCGATCAGCCGTGGAACACGGCGATCAGCAGGTGCAGCGTCAGCCCGATCAGCGTCAGGCTGGACAGCGCGAACAGCAGGAAACGGATCATCACCCGGTTGACCGTGGCCTGGACCAGCGAGTGCACGATCCGCAGCGCGACATAGGCCCAGGCCAGCTTGGCGTTGAGCCCGTCGCCCTGGCCGATCAGCGCCAACGCCAGCGCCACCGCGTAGAACACGGTCGGCGCTTCGTGCAGGTGGTTGTAGTTGTGGGCGATCCACTGGATCTTGTCGGGCAGCTTGCCGTCTAGGTCCTTGCCGGTGCCGCCGACCAGCGTCTTGCTGTCGATCTGGGCAGCGCCCATCGCCGGGATGCGGGTGGCGTACATCCACAGCCACATCAGCATGGTCCAGCCCGCAAGCACTGCGAGCGGCTGGAGGATCGGTGAAACGGTGGTCATGCGGCAACTCCCTTGGCAAGCGCGGTCAGTTCGAAGGCGTGGATTGCCAGCAGGATCAGGCAGATCGTCGACAGCAGGAACAGGGTGAAGCGCACCGGAATGGTGTTCACCGTCGCCTGCCAGATCGAATGCACGATACGCAGGGCGACATAGGCCCAGGCGATGGCGATCGTCCCCGCGTTTGGCCCCATCAGCGCGATGATCACCACGGTGGGATAGAAGATCGTCGGCTGTTCCATCAGGTGGGCATAGTTGTGCGATTTCCACTGCACGGAATCGGGCAGCACCCCATCGAGGTTCTGCCCGCGCCCGCCGGGCGGCGCGGTCTTGATGTTGGCGCCCAGTTTGGCCATCGCCGGAAAGCGGGTCGCCGCCGTCCAGATCAGCATGACCAGCGACCACAGCACCAGCGCGGCGGCTGGTGCGAGCATTTGCGCTTGCATGGTTGTTCTCCCCCTTGGGCCGTTGACCCGAGGCCCAGAGGCTGCGGCGCGCGCGCGCGATTGTCAAATGCAACCGCAAGGGCGGCCTGACGTCGTCCCGGGCTCGACCCGGGACCGCTGGCGATTGCGAAGCCGCGAGGTCGCGGGCAGCGCCAGCCGGACACCGGTCCCGGACCAAGTCCGGGACGACGCTTGGATCAGCCGGCCAGCACTTTCGCAAAGCTCTCCGGATCGGTGTTGCCGCCGCTGAGGATCAGCACCGTTTGTCCGTCGAGCGCCACCTTGCCCGCCAGCGCCGCCGCCAGCGCCGCCGCGCCGCCGGGTTCGATCACCAGATGCAGCTTTTCAAAGGCAAAGCGCTGCGCCGTGCGGACCTCTTCCGGGGTGACGGCAAGACCGAAGGCGCAGCGCTCTTTCAGCACCGCAAAGTTGATCGGGAAGGTCGCAGGCGTCTGCAGGGCGTCGCAGGCGGTCGGCGGGGCGTTCGCAGCCACGCGGCGGATTTCCCCGGCCTCGAGGCTCAGGCGCACGTCGTCCCAGCCTTCGGGTTCGACCGGCACGATCTCCGCATCGGGGCAGGCGAGCGCAAGGCCCGCTGTCAGCCCGCCGCCGCCGCAGGGCGCGACGATCCGGGTTGGCGGGGAAATCCAGCGTTCGGACAGCTGCGCCGCGATTTCAAGCCCGGCGCTGCCCTGACCCTCGATCACCCACGGATCGGCATAGGCGTGGACCAGCGTCGCCCCGCGCTCGGCGCAGAGCCGGTTCGCCAGCGCATCGCGGTCCTCCCCGCCGGGGCGGTCATAGAGCACCACTTCGGCGCCCAGCGCGCGGGTGGCGGCGAGCTTGATCTGCGGGGCATCGACCGGCATCACGATGGTCGCGGCGATCCCCAGCCGCCGCGCCGCCCAGGCTACACCCTGCGCGTGGTTGCCGCTCGACACGCCCACGACTCCCGCCGCGCGCTGCTCATCCGAAAGGTCAGTCAGGCGGTGCCACGCGCCCCTGATCTTGAACGCGCCGATGGGCTGGAGGCTCTCCGTCTTGCACCACACCGTCGCGCCGTTGACCTCCGTTTCGAGCAGGGGTGTATTCGGCAGCAATTGCGCTATCTTGGCGGCGGCGCGGGCGACCCCCTCGGCGGTGGGCGTGTGCGTTTGTTGTGCTGTCATGAAACAAATCTATATGCGCGCTGGTTGGCCGCAAAGGAGATTCGGCGTGAGCAAGGTTCTGGTGATCGGCGCGGGTGGGGTAAGCTCGGTCTGCGTGCACAAGATGGCGATGAACGCCGGGATTTTCAGCGAGATCCATCTCGCCAGCCGCACCAAGAGCAAGTGCGATGCCATCGCCGCCTCGGTGAAGCAGCGCACCGGCGTCGACGTCGCGACCTATGAAATCGACGCGGAGGAAGTGCCTGCGCTGACCCGCCTGATCGAACAGACCGGCGCGAAGCTGGTGGTCAACCTCGCGCTGCCTTACCAGGACCTGCCGATCATGGACGCCTGCCTGGCCGCGGGCGTCGACTACCTCGACACCGCGAACTACGAGCCGAAGGACGAGGCCAAGTTCGAATACAAGTGGCAGTGGGCCTATCAGGACCGTTTCCGCGAAAAGGGCCTGATGGCGCTGCTGGGATCGGGCTTCGATCCGGGCGTGACCAGCGTTTTCGCGATGTGGCTCAAGAAGCACAAGCTCAAGACCATCCGCAGCCTCGACATCCTCGATTGCAACGGCGGCGATCATGGGCAGGCTTTTGCCACCAACTTCAACCCGGAAATCAACATCCGCGAAGTGACCGCCCCGGCGCGGCACTGGAACAAGGGCGAATGGGTCGAAACCCCGGCCATGACCATCCGCCAGCAGTTCGATTTCGAGGGCGTCGGCCCCAAGAACATGTACCTGATGTACCACGAGGAGCTGGAAAGCCTCGCCAAGTTCATCCCTGAGCTTGAGCGCGGCCGGTTCTGGATGACCTTCGGCGATGCCTATATCAATCACCTGACCGTGCTGCAGAACGTCGGCATGACTTCAATCGAGCCGGTGACCTACCAGGGCAAGGAAATCGTGCCGCTGCAGTTCCTCGCCGCGGTGCTGCCCAAGCCCGAAACGCTGGGGCCGACCACCAAGGGCAAGACCAACATCGGCGATATCGCCACCGGACAGGCACTCGACGGCAGCGGCGAGAAGACCTTCTACATCTACAACATCTGCGACCACGAGGACGCGTTCCACGAAACCGGGAACCAGGCGATCAGCTATACCACCGGCGTTCCGGCAATGATCGGCGCGGCGATGATGCTGACCGGCGCGTGGAAGGGCGAGGGCGTGTTCAACATCGAACAGCTCGATCCCGATCCCTTCATGGACATGCTGAACACGCAGGGCCTGCCCTGGCAGGTCAAGGAGCTGGCCGGGCCGGTCGAGTTCTGATGGAAACCAGAGCCGGCGACCCGGGCGCCTTCGCCCACTTCGACCTCAGCCGTGTCGACAGCCCCGCCTTCGTGGTCGATGCCGCGCGCCTGCGCGCCAATCTGGCGGTGCTGGCGGATGTCCGCGACCGGGCGGGGATCAGGCTGCTTTCGGCGCTGAAAGCCTTCTCGATGTGGAAGGTCGCGCCGCTGGTCGGCGAATATCTCGACGGGGTCTGCACCTCGGGCCTGTGGGAAGCGCTGCTGGCGGCGGAGCACTACAAGGGCGAAATCGCGACCTATTGCGCGGCCTACAAGGCGGAGGACCTGCCGGAAATCTGCCGCCTGTCCGATCACGTGATCTTCAACACGCCGGGCCAGATCGCGCGCTTCCGCCCCGTGCTGGACGCGCAGCAGCCGCATTTCGACATCGGCCTCAGGATCAACCCACTCCACGCCGAGGGCGAGGTGCCGCGCTATGATCCCTGCGCCCCGCATTCGCGGCTGGGCTTCCCGGTCGACCAGCTGACGGCTGAGCATCTGGAGGGCGTCACCGGCCTCCACTTTCACACGCTGTGCGAGCAGGATTTCGAACCGCTGAAGCGTACTTGGGAAGCCGTCCTGCCCCGGATCGAGCCGTTCCTGCCGCAGCTCAACTGGCTCAACTTCGGCGGCGGCCACCATATCACCCGCGCCGATTACCAGCGCGACGAACTGGTCGAGTTCCTGATCGCGGTGAAGGAACGGACCGGCTGCGAGCTGTATCTCGAACCGGGCGAGGCGGTGGCGCTCGACGCCGGCATCCTCGTCGGCACGGTGCTCGATACCCACTGGAACGGGATGCCGCTGGCGATCACCGACATTTCCGCGACCTGCCACATGCCCGACGTGCTGGAAGCGCCGTACCGCCCCGCCATGCTGGGCGAACTGCCGCAGGTCGATACCGATGTGGACGAAGGCGCGGGCGGGGCAGTGCGTCTCGGCGGGCCGTCGTGCCTCGCGGGCGACGTGATCGGCGATTACCGCTTTGCCTCAGGGCCGGAGATCGGTCAGCGCTTCGCGTTTCTGGATCAGGCGCACTATTCGATGGTCAAGACCACCACCTTCAACGGGGTACCGCTGCCCTCGATCTGGCTGTGGGACAGCGAGAGCGACAGCCTCGAATGCGTCAAGCGCTTCGGTTACGAGGATTTCCGCGAGCGGTTGAGCTGAGGGGCAAGCGGGCCCCTCTACCCCTTTCGTCATTGCGAGCGGAGCGAAGCAATCCAGGGGCGGTTTACGCGACTCCTGGATTGCTTCGCTCCGCTCGCAATGACGACCCTTGTGG
>JAYRMP010000045.1:17560-25605 GCA_041912655.1 Novosphingobium sp.
CCAACCCCCGGTTCGTGTCGAGCTTGTCGAGACACGCCCGCGCCACCGTGTCTCGACTGCGCTCGACACGAACGGAGAGGGGGGAGTTTACCGCCCCCCCGCCACATCCCGCATCCGCATCCGCGCGCGTTCGTTGAGCTTGATCGCGAGGTCCGCCAGCGCGCCGAACTGGGCGATGCTCTGTTCCAGCAGCGCTCGGTCCTTGTCGGCTTCCAGCGAGCCGCTTTCGAACAGGTCGCCGCTTTTCAGCGCGATCAGCAGGTCGCCGCCGTGGAACAGCGCGCGGATGTCGGTCCCGGCGAAGGCCTGCTCCACTGCGATCAGCCGCTCGATATATTCGGGGTGGACCAGGTAGCGCGCTTCCACCTGATCGTTCGACCAGACGGTGAAGCGGTCCTCGAAGCGCGGGTCGACCATGTCGACCCGGCCCATCTCGATCCCGCCGATGGTCACGCTGTCCTTCTCGCCGCCGAACAGGCGGGTGCGCTCGCCGTTGGGTTCGATCACCGTGGTGCTGGTGAAGGCGCGGTTGAAGCCCAATGACATGATCGAGCCCTGGAACACGGTGACGGTCCGCCGGCTCTTGCCCGATCCGCGCTGCTCGGTCAGGCAGGCCTCGTGCAGGGTGAAGGGACTGGTGCCCAGCACGCCCCACCACAGGTCCTGGAAGCTGGAATCGTCGTACCCCGGCACCAGCTGGAAGGTCTTTGCCCGCTCGAAGGTCTGGCCCGGCGTGCATTCGACACTGTAATCCAGCCCCAGCGCCTGCGCGATCGCGCCGTTGATCCCGCCCTTCAGCTTGTTGAGCATCGGGCGCTTCACCGCCTCGCCGACGGCGAAGCCGAGCAGGCCGACGCCCCCGCCCAGCTTGAGCGCGGTATCGCCTTCACCACCGAACAGCAGCACGGCGACGAACAGCGCCACGGCAGCACAGACGCCGATGATCCGCACCTTGCGGACCTTCGCCTTGACTGCTGCGCGCGCCTCGTTCTGGCTGTTCAGCCAGGCTCCCAGCGGCCCGGCCATCAGGGCATCGGGATCGGGCCGTTCGATCATCGCGCTTGCCAGTGCGCTGGGACGTGATAGCCATGGCCATCGGCTTCACAACACAGGGAAATGCCCCGCATGTCGATCCTTATCCTGCTGGCGATCATCGTCATTTTCGTCATGGTCGTGATCGGCATCTATAACCGGCTGGTCGCATTGCGCCAGAACTGTCGGCAGGGGCTGGCCGACATCGATGCCCAGCTGCGCCAGCGCCACGATCTGGTTCCCAACCTGGTCGAGACGGTGAAGGGCTATGCCGCCCATGAACAGGAAACCTTCCAGCAGGTGATCGCCGCAAGGAACAGCGCCGGCGGGACCGCCACGCCAGAGGCCGAGGCAGCGCTGGGCAAGGCGATCGGCAACCTGCTGGCGCTGGGCGAGGCCTATCCCGACCTCAAGGCCAGCGCCAACTTCCAGGCACTGCAGGGCGAACTTGCGGACATCGAGGACAAGCTCGCCGCCGCGCGCCGCGCGCTCAATGCCGCCACCTCGCGCTACAACGCCGCGCGCGAGAGCTTCCCGGCGGTGATGTTCGCCAGCGCGCTGGGCTTCCAGGAAGCCGATTTCCACACCCTGACCGCAGAGGAGCGCCCGGTGATGGGCGCTGCCCCGCAGGTCCGGTTCCAGTAGGGGGGAGGGGAGCCATGGCCGGCCCGCTGCTCGACGCGCACAGCTCCGATCCCGCAGTCATGGGCTGGATGGAGGGCCTGCCCCCGCCGCCCGACAGGCGCCTCGCCTGGGCGCGGGCGGACCACATGCGCTTTCCCACCCACCGCCATGCGTTTTCGCACATGCGCGAGTTCCTCCCCACCGCGCGGGTCTCGCGCGGGAGCGGGCCGGTGTGGGACCTGCCGGTGGCCCTGCGGGACGATCTCGACAGCGTGCGCTTCAAGGCGCTCGATGACGGGCGCGAGCTGACCTGGGAGCAGGCGCTGGCCGAAAACTTCACCGACGGGGTGCTGGTGCTGCACCGGGGCACGGTGGTCTACGAACGCTACCTGGGCGTCACCCGCCGCGACACGCCGCACATCGCCTTTTCCGTGACCAAGAGCTTCGTCGGCACGATTGCCGAGATGCTGGTCGCCGAAGGACGGCTCGATCCGCAGGCGCCGGTTGCGGAACTGATCCCGGAACTCGCGGCCAGTGGCTTTGGCGATGCCACGCTGCGGCAGGTGATGGACATGACCACCGCGCTCGACTTCTCGGAGGAATATACCGACCCTGCCTCGGGCATCGGCGCCTTCAGCATGGCGCTGGGGCTGACCCCGCGCCCGGCAGGCTATCGCGGGGCGCAGGACGTCTATGAATTCCTGCCCTCGATCCGCAGGAACGGCGAGCATGGCGAGCGCTTCACTTATCGCACCTGCAACACCGAAGTTCTTGGCTGGATCGTCGCCCGGACCGAAGGCGAGCGGCTCGACAAGGTGCTCTCGCGCCGGATCTGGCAGCCGCTGGGGATGGAACAGGACGCCGATTTCCTGCTCGACGGCACCGGCATGCCGTTCGCGGGCGGCGGGCTCAATCCGGTGCTGCGCGACATGGCCCGCTTTGGCGAGGCGATGCGCTGCGGCGGAGAGGGCAATGGCGGGCAGGCGATCGCCGCGCCGGTGATCGAATCGATTCGCGCAGGGGGCAGCAAGGCAGCCTTCGCTCCGGCGAATTACACCTGGCTTCCCGATTGTTCATATCGCAGCCAGTGGTGGATGATGCCCGGCAACCACGGGGCCTTTTCGGCGCGCGGGATCCACGGCCAGGCGATCTATGTCGACCCGGCGGCAGAGCTTGTAATTGCGCGATTCGGCTCGCATCCGGTGGCCGCCAGCAGCGGCAACGACCCCACTTCGCTGCCCGCCTACCGGGCGCTCGCCGACCACCTCATGCGGGGGTGATCCGGACCCATTTTCACTTGCAGTTAAGCGGCGAATCTCTATAGCGACCCCCCGCTGCCCCAAGGGGACTTCCAATAACCGCAAGGCAGCCTCGTCTTCGTGTTACCTGGCCGAAAGGCCTATTGGGGGTCCCTTGAGTTGCACAGCTATCAAGACGCATCGGCAGTAGTTCGCGCCCTCTCGCCCGACGAACCCGTCATCATCAATCGCCCGCACGCCGCAGCGCGCGCCGCCCGCTTCTTTGCCGAGAAGTTTCCGGGCAAGTCGCTCTATGCGGTGAAGGCGAATCCTTCGGCCGATCTCCTGCGCGTGCTCTGGGCCTCGGGCGTGACGCATTACGACGTCGCCTCGATCGCCGAGGTGCGGCTGGTGCGCTCGGTCCTGCCCCAGGCCGTGCTGTGCTTCATGCACCCGGTGAAGCCGGCTGCCGCGATTGCCGAGGCCTACAAGGTCCACGGCGTGCGCGTGTTCAGCCTGGACACCCAGGAAGAGCTCGACAAGATCGTCAAGGCGACCGCTGCCGCTGATGGCAGCGCGGCCACCGACTTGTCGCTGTGCGTGCGCCTGCGCGTCTCGTCGGACTATTCGGAGCTGAGCCTCGCCGCCAAGTTCGGCGTCGATCTCGCCGATGCTGCGCCGCTGCTCCAGGCCACCCGCCAGGTCGCCGACGCGCTGGGCATCTGCTTCCACGTCGGCAGCCAGGCAATGACCCCGTTTGCCTATGTCCAGGCGCTGGAGCGCGTTCGCGCGGCGATCGTCGATGCCTCGGTCACGGTCGACATCATCGATGTCGGCGGAGGCTTCCCCTCGATCTACCCGGGCATGGAGCCGCCGCCGCTCGAAGACTACTTCGGCGCGATCCACCGCGCGGCGGAATCGCTGCCGGTGTCCTACTCGTCCGAACTGTGGTGCGAACCCGGCCGGGCGCTCTGCGCGGAATACAACTCGCTGGTCGTGCGGGTGGAGAAGGGCCGGGGCGACGAGCTCTACATCAACGACGGCGCCTATGGCGCGCTCTATGATGCGGCGCATGTCGGCTGGCGCTTCCCGGTCCGCTGCCTGACCGAGGACCGCAGCGAGGTGCTGGCACCTTTCGCGTTCTACGGCCCGACCTGCGACGATGCCGACTACATGGAAGGGCCCTTCCTGCTGCCCGCCGATATCCGCCCCGGCGACTATATCGAGATCGGCATGCTGGGTGCCTATGGCGCGGCGATGAAGACCCGCTTCAACGGGTTCGGCGAAGGGCTGGTGGTCGATGCCAGCGACGAGCCGATGGCCAGCCAGTACATGGGCGGCCGCCGCGATCCGCGCCACAGCGATAACGTGGTCAGCCTGCGCTGAACAAAATTCGGCGCGGCGGTTTTGGCCGCCGCGCCGCTTCTCTCCTATGGTTAACGCGGCGGCCTTCTGCTAACCCTTGGGGGTGAGCGGGGGGAAACGCACATTCGGGCCGGGATTCCTGGGCCTGTGGCTGGCGGCGTGCCTGCCCACTGCCGTGTCGGCCAAGGCCGCCGACGAAGGGGCGGATGGCGCCGACGGTACCCAGGCGAGCGACGAGAAACCCTCGCGCGACCCCAGCGACATCGTGGTTTTTGGCAGGCATGCCGATGGCGCCCTTGCCGGAGTAACCGCACAGGACGAACTCGATCGCAACCAGATCGATGCCTACGGACTGGATACCATCGGGCAACTCGTCGAGCAGATCGGGTCAGAACTGCAGCCGGGTGAAGATGGCCCGATCGTACTGATCAACGGCTACCAGTCCACCGGCATCAACGACATCAGCGATCTACCGGTCGAAGCGGCGACCAAGGTTCAGATCTTGCCCAAGGCTGTCGCAGGGCGGCTGGGCTATGCGCCCACGCGGCGCGTCATCAACGTGATGATCAAGCCCAACCTGGTGCAGGTAACGCCGCGCGCGAAGGCTAGTCTGGCAACCAGGGGGGACGCTTTCCAGGCGGAAGCCGAACTCAACCTGCTGCGCCTCTCGGGCGGGAACAGGCGAAGTCTGGTCGTCCGCGCAATCCGCACCGACCCGTTGCTGGAATCACAACGCGATCTGATCTCCGATACGGCCGCTGTGCCCTATGCGCTGCCTGGAAATGTCATCGGTTCCGGCGGACCTGGCAGCGAAATCGATCCGGCACTCAGCGCCTTGGCGGGGACCAGTGTGGCGACAGCGGCTGTGCCTCGCGGCATGGCGCGACCGGCGCTGGCCGACTTCGCGAAGACTGCGGGTTCGGTCAATCCGACCGACTTGGGCACCTACCGCACGCTTGTGAGCGGGAACGATACCATTACGGTCAACGCCAGCGCCAGCCAGCGCCTGAGCGGGCTCACCAGTATCTTCGTGAATGCCAAGTTCGAATACAGTTCAACCGAAGCCTTGCGGGGTCAAAGTCAGGCTATGCTGGTGCTGCCACCGAGGGGCACATTCTCACCTTTTACGCGCCCCGTGTCGCTTGCCTACCTGATCGGCGATCCGCTGCGTTCGTCACAGGATGTCCGTTCGCTTGATCTGGCGCAGGTGCTCAACACCCGGATTGGCAAATTCGGCTTGTCCGCACGGGTGAACTACGCGCATCGCGTGATCGAGGTGGCGGGCGACCGGGGTTACGATCTTGCAGCCCTGCAGGCCGGCATCGACGCGGGGCTGCTCAATCCGTTTACCGATCTTGCGGGCGGCAATCTGGGACCAATGCGCACCGACCGGACGAGGGCGGTGACGGATACGGTGAACGTTCAGCTTTCAACCGATGGGACCTTGCTGATGCTTCCGGCCGGGCCGCTCCTGCTGTCAGCGGCGCTGCGGGCGCGGCTTGATCGCAGTGCCAGCGAAAGGCTGGATTCCGGCATTGCGGCGCGGCGGTTCAACCGGGACGAGATTGGGGCGCGGGGCAATCTTTCGATTCCTCTGTTCGCCGACGACGAGCGCGCCTCCCGGATCACCGCCGACCTGACTGGCGAGTTGCACAAGCACAGCGGGTCCGGCGCCTTGCGGGACTACGCCTTTACGCTGACCGCTGACTTCGGGCGCGCCTTGAATTTGAGCGCCGCCTTTGCCGAGGAGGAGGTCGCTCCGCCGGTTGGCTCGGTCAATGATCCGTTCGTCGTGTCAGAGAACTTTCGCGCTTACGATTTCGTCCGGCAGGAAACGGTCCTCGTCCGCAGCATCTCTGGCGGCAATCCGGATCTGCCGATCCAGCGCAAGCGATCATTTTCAGTGCAGGCCAACTGGCGGCCGATCGCCGGCAAGGATCTGGTGATCGGGGTCGACTATTCGCACCTCAGCAACCGGGACGTCTTCGCGGCCCTGCCACCGGTCAGCGCCAGCGTCCAGCTGGCCTTTGCGGACCGGTTTGTCCGCGATGCGTCCGGGAGGTTGATCGAGGTCGATGCGCGGCCGGTGACCTTTGCGAAGGAAGGCATTGAAAAACTGCGCTGGAGTTTGCGGTATCGCAGCAACTTCGGGCAGGGCGCGGTCCTGGACGAGAGTGACGATAGCGCCGCCACGGTTGGCCGAGGCTTTCGGTTCAATTTCGATGTCACGCATGACTGGACGCTGCGCAGCACCCGCCAGGCGCGCGCTGCCCTGCCGGTGGTGGATTTGCTGCGGGGCGGCGCGATTGGCTATGGCGGCGGCTTGGTTCGCCATGTGGTAACCGCCAATGCAGGCATCGCCGGACGGGGGCTGGGCCTGCAGGTCGACGCGCAGTGGCGCGGGGGCAGCTATGTTGTCACCGGCACCGAAGCTGCGCCGGGCCGGCTGACTTTCGATGATCGCTTGCTGATCGGCGCCAGACTGTTTGCAAATCTGGGGCCGCTCCTGCCTGACCAACGCTGGGCACACGGTCTGCGGATGACGCTTCAGGCAACCAACTTGCTGGACTCGCGGCAAGAGGTACGCGACGAGTCCGGCCAGACGCCGCAGCGTTATCAGGCGTTCCTGATCGATCCGGTTGGCCGCACGGTCAGTCTGAGCCTGCGCAAGGTGTTCTGACCGCCAGCGCAGCAGCGCCTTGGCGAATGGTTCGCTGGACTCCTCCCGATCAAAAGAAATGGCCGGCTCCTCGCGGAGCCGGCCATTGCCCGTAATGTAACCTTGCTGATGCTGGATCAGATCGTTTCTTCGAAGGCTTCGTCGTCAACCAGTGGCGGATAATACAGCTGATCTTCGGGGAGCGCGGTCTGGTGATCCGGCGCATTGGGGGTCATTTGGGTCACGCCCGGAACCGAATTCGAGGGAACCGGCCCACCCTGAGCGACGGCAAGGTAGAGCGCGCTGTTGCAGGTACCGGTGTAGCCGTTCTGGTTGGTCCAGGTGCCGGGGTTCTTCTTCGGCGAGATGCAGATCACCTTTTCGGCGTTCAGGGTAACCGTATAGTCCGGTGCCGAAACCTCCTCGAGGCGGGTGCTCGTCACGGCGGGATCGCTCGCGGTCAGGGTCGGAGCAACCTGCTGGCCCGCAGGCTGGTTCCTCACGCCGCCCCTGTTGCGCGTGACAGTGCAGCCGAACGTGTAGGTCGTGACCGTGCTGTCGGTCACCTGCTGCACCAGCTTGCCGCCGGAGTAGGTGGCAATGCTCGTGAAATTACCATGCACGTTGGTGCTGTAGCCGTTGCGATGCTCAGAACCCGCCGTGAAGGTGTAAGGGGTCTGGCCGAGCAGCAGCCCACCCGGGATGTTCTCGATTGTGACGCGGCTGGTTTCCGTCGTCGTGGTCGAGGTGTTGGCGATGTAAGGAACTGCGCTCCAGATCGTGTTGGTCGTGTTCCCGGGAAGTCCCGCATCGCAGGCGGCCTGCATCGTGGCGGCAGTGGTGCTTGCGGGAGCAGCCATCGCCGGAGTGGCGGCAAAGGCGAGTGCCTGCGCGATGATCGCGGTGCTCAGCACCAGCTTGGTCTTGGTCATGGAAAAATCCCCTGTTCCTAATGCTGTCGCAGGCTCGTTGGCCCGTCGCGCCCTGGGGACAGGAACTACTGTTTACGTTCTAGGGTCCGGACTCATTAGAGCCACCATGTGACCAAGGCGGCGATGGCGATTGTAGCCATGAAGGTCTTGATATTGCGGTCGAAGCGAGTGGCTACGCGGCGCCAGTCCTTCAGT
>JAYRMP010000046.1:0-24665 GCA_041912655.1 Novosphingobium sp.
CGAACCGGCTTGGGGAGTGGGCTCGAGCGGGTCGAGCGAGACCGGGCGGAACCGGACCCGTTCGGCCTCCCCCTCGGCCTCTTCAAGCGCAAAGCCCTGCAATTCCAGCGCGGCGCAGACGCCATCGACTGCGCTAGCAGGGGTAGAGGCGGCAGCGGTCAGCCCCACCGTCATGGTTTTGGCGAGCAGGTCCAGCGGCAGATCGCCTGTGCCTGAGATCAGCCGCGCCTGCGGGCACCCGGCAGCCTCTGCCACCTCGACCAGTCGGCGCGCGTTGGATGACATCGTGTCGCCCACCACCAGCACCAGATCGCATTGCGGTGCCATGGCCTCGACCGCCTGCTGGCGGTTGGTGGTGGCATAGCAGATGTCGCTGGAACGCGGCCCGGCGACATCGCGGAAGCGCGCCTTGATCGCCGCGATCATCGCTTCGGCATCGCGCATCGCAAAGGTGGTCTGCACGGCCCAGGCCACCGCCGAATTGGGGGGGAGGTCGAGCGAATCGAGATCCTCGGCATGGGAAATGACCGAGATCGCGCCAGAGGGAACCTGACCCAGCGTGCCGACCACTTCGGGATGGCCAAGGTGGCCGATCAGGAAGACATGGCGACCGGCGCGGTACCAGGCCTCGACCTCGGCATGAACCTTGGCGACGAGCGGGCAGATCGCATCGACTGTGCGCAGCGCGCGCGCATCGGCGGCGTGGCGCACCGCACGGGCGCTGCCATGGGCGGACAGGATCGCGACCGCGCCTTCGGGGATCTCGTCCACTTCCTGCACGAAGACCGCGCCCAGCCGCTCCAGCCGCTCTACCACGTCACGGTTGTGAACGATGGCGCGCCGCACATAGACCGGCGCGCCATGACGGGCGAGCGCCTGCTCCACCGCGTCGATCGCGCGCTGCACCCCTGCGCAGAATCCGCGCGGGTTGGCCAGCAGCACCCGGCGCGAGGCGCCGCTGCGGTGGGCCGTGGCCGATCTGATGGAACCTGCCGCCATGAATCTCCTTCTTGACTACACTGTGCTTTGCCTTGCGTTGCAAGCCCAGCCGCACGAAGGGACAGGTTGCCCGTTCAGTCGCAGGCCATAGATGGTTCATTATGGAACGCAGATTCGCGCCGCCGGCAGACGATGCCCAGGATTACACCCCATGGAACGAGTCTGGTTCGATGCCCTCTTCCTCGGCCATCGTGATCGGGTCCGGATTTGGCGGACTGGCTCTGGCCATCCGCCTGCAGAGCGCCGGGATCGCGACCACCGTGGTGGAGGCGCGCGACCGCCCCGGCGGGCGTGCCTATGCCTGGAACCGCGATGGCTTCACCTTCGATGCCGGGCCGACGGTTATCACCGATCCCGATTGCCTCAAGGAACTGTGGGCGCTGTCGGGCAGCCGGATCGAGGATGACGTCGATCTGCTCCCGGTCCAGCCGTTCTATCGCCTGCTGTGGAACGACGGCACGCGGTTCGAATATACCAACGACGATGCGCAGCTGAACGCCGAGATCGCGAGGCTCAATCCCGCCGATGTCGAGGGCTATGCGCGGTTCCTCGACTATTCGACCGGGGTCTACGAGGAGGGCTATCTCAAGCTGGGCGCGGTGCCGTTTCTCGACTTCGCCTCGATGCTCAAGGCCGCGCCGGCGCTGGCCAAGCATCAGGCGTGGCAGTCGGTCTATGCCAAGGTCTCCAGCTTCGTGAAGGACGAGCGGCTGCGTCAGGCCTTTTCGTTTCACACCTTGCTGGTCGGCGGCAATCCGATGAAGACCAGCAGTATCTATGCGCTGATCCACCGGCTGGAAAAGCTGGGCGGCGTGTGGTTCGCGCGCGGCGGTACCAATGCGCTGGTTAGCGGCATGGTCGCGCTGTTCGAACGGCTCGGCGGGCAACTGCTGCTGAACGAGAAGGTGGTGCAGATCACCCCGGCCGGGCGGCGGGTGACCGGCGTTGTCACCGAAACTGGCCGGGTGCTGTCGGCTGACATGGTCGCCAGCAACGGCGATCTGGTCCACACCTATGGCCTGATCAAGGCCTCGGACTATGCCGAGCGCAAGGTGCGCAGCCTGAAGCGCAAAAAGTTCTCGCCCAGCCTGTTCGTCGTCCATTTCGGGCTCAAGGGCAATTTCCCCGACATCGCCCACCATTCGATCCTGTTCTCGGACCGCTATGGCGGGCTGATCGACGATATCTACAAGCACGGCAGGCTGGCTCCCGATCCCTCGCTCTACCTGCATCATCCCAGCATCACCGACCCTTCGATGGCGCCGGAGGGGCATTCCACCTTCTACGCGCTGGCCCCTGTCCCGCACATGGGCTGTGCGCCCGTCGACTGGGCGAAGGAAGGCGAACGCTACAGCGAAGTGGTGCTGAGCCGGGTGCGCGACATGCTGATTCCCGATCTCTACGACCGGCTGGTCACCAGTTTCCACTACACGCCGCAGGACTTTGCCGACGATCTGGGCGCGCACCTCGGCAGCGCTTTCAGCCTTGAGCCCTTGCTGACACAGAGCGCCTGGTTCCGCGGTCACAACCGCGACGATCACTTCTCCAATCTCTATTTCGTCGGGGCGGGGACCCACCCGGGGGCGGGCATTCCCGGCGTGGTCGGCAGCGCCAAGGCGACCGCCAGCCTGATTGTGCAGCCGCAGGTCGCGCGCTAAGGCAGGTCCATGAAAGGCTTGGACCTGATTGCGATTTTCCTGGTCACGGTGCTGGGGATGGAACTGTTCGCCTATGTCATGCACCGCTGGGTGATGCACGGGCCGGGCTGGTTCCTCCACGCCAGTCACCACCGGGAACGGCATGGACCGTTCGAATGGAACGATCTCTACGCGGCGATCTTTGCGGTGCCTTCGATCACGCTGTTCTGGCTGGGCGAACGCGGCGGCTGGGGGCCGCAGGCGAGCGCGGTCGGGGCGGGGATTGCGGCCTATGGCGCGATCTATTTCGGCTTCCATGACTGGATCGTCCACCGCCGCCTGCCGCACCGGATCGTGCCGCGTTCGACCTATTTCCGGCGGATTGTCCAGGCCCACCGGCTCCACCACGTGGTCGAAAGCCGCAAGGGCGCGGTCAGCTTCGGGTTCCTCTGGGCACCGCCGTTGGAACAGCTCCACGCCCAGCTGAAAGCGTCCGACCGGGCGAAGCTGCGCAAGCCTGCCGGCCAGCCCTGAGCCTTATCCGGCGCGCGGCCGCGTCCACAGTCCGCTGCGGGAGGCCTCGGGCGGAGCGGTCAGGCTGCGCGCAATGGCCCGGCCCAGCAGCCACAGCTTGCCGCCTCCGCTGACCCGCACCCGCTGGTCCCAGGCATGGATGCCGAGCGCGAGCACCCTTTCCCCGATCTCGCCATAGATCGCATCGGCGGCGAGCACGGCCAATCGGGAGCGTCCCGGCAAGCGCGCTGCGCCGACACGGGCGGACTGGCGATAGGGCCGGGCCATTTCGACCAGCTGCGCCGCCATGGCCGCAATCGCGGGCAGAGAATCGGGTTGGGTGAGGTCTGCTTCCGATAATCCCGCCGCTTCCAGCCATTCGGCTGGCAGGTAGCACCGCCCGGTCTGCGCATCCGGCACCACATCGCGGGCGATGTTAGCCAACTGGAACGCGAGGCCCAGATCACTGGCGCGGTCCAGCGTGTCCTCATCATCGGGCGCAACGCCCATCACCACCGCCATCATGCAGCCGACGGTTCCGGCCACGTGATAGCAATAGCGCAGCAGGTCATCCGCGGAATGCGGCCTCCAGCCTTCCGCATCGAGCGCGAAGCCCGCGAGGTGATCCTCGACAAAGCGGCGCGGCATGGCAGTCTCCTGCGCCACTTCGCGCAGGGCGGCAAAGGGCAGGGGCACCGGTTCATCGCTGAACAGGGCCAGCGCGGTCAGCGCTTCCAGCCTGGCCTGCGCCGCAGCCGGATCGTCCAGCGCAGAGGCGCCATGGCCCAGTTCCTGCCCGTCGGTCATGTCGTCCGCCGCGCGGCACCAGGCGTAGAGCAGCCAGGCCCGCTCGCGCGTGTCCCGCGCGAACAGGCGGCTGGCGGCGGCAAAGCTTTGCGAGCCCAGCGCGATGGTGTCGCGCGCGGCCACGACCAGTTCGGCGCGCGTGCTCATCGCAGCAGCGCCTTCAGCGCCGCGCCGATCCCCACCGGCGGGCGGCCCGAGAGGATGCGCATGCGGTCCAGCGCGGTCAGCTCGCCCGCATAGAATCGGGCGATCCGCTGCGGCGGCAGGCGATAGAAATGGGCGAACACCCGCCAGCGCTCCTCGGGAACGGCAGCATGGAACAGCATCCGGTTGAGCACGCGGAAATAGCCGGTGTCGCGCCAGTGCTGGAGGAAGCGGGCGCGCGTCCAGCGGGCCAATGCCGGCCCCGCGAATTCGCCTGCAGCCGCGACAGGTCGTCCGCCAGCCGCAGCGCAAGGCCGAAAGAATAGCCGGTGGTCGCGTGGAAGAACCCGCCCGCCAGCCCGAGCCGGGCCACTGGCTCCCCCTCCGGCCAGAACGCTTGCGGATCGCCGCCGATCAGGATCGGCAGCACGCCGGTCTCGCGGCGCATTTCCTCGCCCCCAAGCCCGCGCTCTGCGGCAAGTGCGCGAACCCGCTCAGCCACGGTCTCGCCATCGAGATCGGGGCCGTTGCTGTAATAGGTATCCTCGACCAGCACCCGGTCGGGGCCGAACGGCAGGACATAGACGAAGCGGTAGCCATCCAGCTGGGTCAGGCAGGCGTCCATTACCGTCGCGCAGTCCGGCTCGGGCGCCGTCGCAGCGAATTCGATGCCGACGAACTTCTGCCAGCCCAGCTCAAGCCCCGGCATTGCGCCGTGGGGCCCGCGCGCATCAATCACCCCGCGCGCCGCGATTCGCTCGCCGCTGGCCAGCTCGACCCCGTCCGCTGCGAGTGCCGTAACCGGGCTGCCCAGCCGGACCTTGCCCGCCAGCCGGTCGCGCACGAGCGCATCGAGCGCAGGCGCGGCAATCGAATTGTAGGCCATCGCGAACTCGCGCGTCCGGCCCGGAAAGTGCACGCGGTGGCGCGGCCAACGCACCGGCTGGAGCGCGGCGACCAGATCCTGCGATCGGGCGGGAACGTCGCTGTCGAAAAACGACCAGGTGTGATTGCCGCCGATGGCTTCGCCGGATTCGACCAGCAGCAGGGGCAGGTCCGGGTGCCGCTCGGCCAGCCGCAGTGCGGCCAGCGCACCGGCCAGGCCGCCTCCGACGATCACCAGAGGGTGCGCGCTGCTCATGGCGCCCTTCTAGCCACGCCGCCGCCAAATGCCAGTTTCCCGAAAGGACAGAGCGAAGCCCTTTCGTCCGCTCGCGCCAGCCCTTAAGGGTGTCGACATGTCGCGCCTTGCCCTGTTCGCCCTTTCGGCCCTGCTCAGCGCGGGCGCCCTGCCTGCCGAAACGCCCACGACCGCCTCGCTTGAAGTGACCGTGACCGGCGCGAAGTCAGCCAAGGGCGTGATCCGCCTGGCGCTGTGTCCGGCGCAGGCGAAGTTCCCGGATTGCGGGGCGAAGGCGGTTCGCACCGTCAGCGTGCCGCTGGCCGCGAATGGCGCGCGGGTGGTGCTGACCGGGCTGGCGCCGGGCAACTATGCCGTCAGCCTGTTCCACGACGCCAATTCCAACGGCAAGCTGGATACCTTCGCCGGCATTCCGCGCGAAGGGTACGGCTTCTCGCGCAATCCCCCGTTCAGGCCGCGTGCGCCACGTTTCAACGAAGCGGAAATCGTGGTTTCCGGGGATTCGCACGCGGCGATCGGGCTCAGGTACATTCTCTGATTCCGACCTCCACGCGCCCCATCCACAGGGCTGCGACGAGCCGGGATTGCATCGGGGCAGGACAACCCCATATCCCGAAGCAAAGCCGGGATTGACCCGGGGCGGCCCATAAGTGGCCGGATTGGATGGATTGACATGACGCAAGTGCTCCCCCTGCTTCCCCTGCGCGACATTGTCGTGTTCCCCGGCATGGTCGTGCCGCTGTTCGTGGGCCGCGACAAGTCGGTCGCCGCGCTTGAGGCGGCGATGGCCAGCGAAGGCGACAAGGACATTGTCCTGATCGCCCAGCTCGACCCCGGCTGCGACGATCCCGAGCGCGACGACCTGTACGACGTCGGCGTGATCGCCAGCGTGCTCCAGCTGCTCAAGCTGCCCGACGGCACCGTGCGTGTGCTGGTCGAGGCGCGCCAGCGGGCCAGCCTGGTCGACCTGCGCGAGGAGACCGGTTCCAGCGGCACCATGATGGTCGCGGCGATCGAAAAGCTCGAGCCAGTGACAGTCTCGGGCAGCGAAGTCGCGGCGATGATGCGCTCGGTCGTCGATACCTTCGGCGAATATGCCAAGCTCAACAAGAAGCTGCCGCAGGACGCGGGCGAGAACCTGGGCGACATCGTCGATGCCGCGCTGCTCGCCGATGCGGTCGCCGCGCATATCCAGGCGCGCGTTGCCGACAAGCAGGCGATCCTGAGCGAGCCCGACCCGCTCAAGCGGCTGGAAATGGCCCACTCCTTCATGGAAGGCGAACTGGGCGTGCTGCAGGTGGAGCGGCGCATCCGCGGGCGCGTGAAGCGCCAGATGGAAAAGACCCAGCGCGAATATTACCTCAACGAGCAGCTCAAGGCGATCCAGTCGGAACTGGGTGGCGGCGACGGCGAGGAAGCCAACGAGATCCAGGAACTGCAGGACAAGATCGACAAGCTCAAGCTGTCGAAGGAAGCCCGCGCCAAGGCCAATGCCGAGCTCAAGAAGCTCAAGACCATGCAGCCGATGAGCGCCGAGGCGACCGTCATCCGCAACTACCTCGACGTGCTTCTCGGGCTGCCGTGGGGCAAGCGCTCCAAGCTCAAGAAGGACATCGCCGCCGCGCAGGCGGTGCTCGATGCCGATCACTATGCGCTCGACAAGGTCAAGGACCGGATCGTCGAGTACCTGGCCGTGCAGGCCCGCACCAACAAGCTGAAGGGGCCGATCCTGTGCCTCGTCGGCCCTCCGGGCGTGGGCAAGACTTCGCTCGGCAAGTCGATTGCCAAGGCGACGGGGCGCGAATTCATCCGTCAGTCGCTGGGCGGCGTGCGCGACGAGGCCGAGATCCGCGGCCACCGCCGCACCTACATCGGCTCGCTGCCGGGCAAGATCATCTCCAACCTGCGCAAGGCCGGGACCAGCAACCCGCTGTTCCTGCTCGACGAGATCGACAAGCTGGGCCAGGACTTCCGCGGTGATCCGGCCTCGGCCCTGCTCGAAGTGCTCGATCCGGAACAGAACGCCAAGTTCCAGGACCACTACCTGGAGCTCGACTACGACCTGTCGGACGTGATGTTCGTCTGCACCGCGAACAGCCTCAACCTGCCGCAGCCGCTGCTCGACCGGATGGAGATCATCCGGCTCGAGGGCTATACCGAGGACGAGAAGGTCGAGATCGCGACGCGCCACCTGATCGCCAAGCAGGTCAAGTCGCACGGCCTTCAGAAGGGCGAGTTCGAACTGACCACCGAGGCGCTGCGCGACCTGATCCGCTACTACACCCGCGAATCCGGCGTCCGCACGCTGGAGCGCGAGATCGCTCGGCTGGCCCGCAAGAGCCTGCGCCAGATCCTCGAAGGCAAGACCAGCAGCGTCACTGTTACCCCTGAAAACCTCGACGAATTCGCTGGCGTGCGCAAGTTCCGCCACGGCGTGTCGGAAGAGGAGAACCAGGTTGGCGCGGTCACGGGCCTTGCCTGGACCAAGGTGGGCGGTGAGCTGCTGACCATCGAGAGCGTCACCGTGCCCGGCAAGGGGCAGGTCCGCACCACCGGCAAGCTGGGCGAGGTGATGAACGAGTCCGTGCAGGCCGCCTTCAGCTTCGTGCGGGCGCGCAGCCCGGCCTATGGCATCAGCCCTTCGCTGATCGCGCGCAAGGACATCCACATCCACCTGCCCGAAGGCGCCGTGCCCAAGGACGGGCCGAGCGCGGGCATCGGCATGGTCACCTCGATCGTCTCGACCCTGACCGGGGTGGCGGTGCGCAAGGACGTGGCGATGACCGGCGAGGTCACCCTGCGCGGGCGCGTACTGGCGATCGGCGGGCTCAAGGAAAAGCTGCTCGCCGCGCTGCGTGGCGGGATCAAGACCGTGCTGATCCCTGAAGAGAACCGCAAGGACCTGGTCGATATCCCGGCCAACGTCATTGCGGGGCTGGAGATCGTCCCCGTCAGCCATGTCGACGAGGTGCTGGCGCGCGCGCTGGTCGCGCCGCTCGAGCCGATCGAATGGAGCGATGCGGACGATCAGGCCAGCCAGCCCAGCACCGCCGCGTCGGCCGGGGCAGGGGGGTCTGTAACCGCACACTGAGGCATGCTGCGTTGCAGCAGACGAGGTCCGGCCTTCGGCATGCCCGAAAGGCCGGATTTTCGTCGCGAATCCCCGTGGGGACGGGCTGTTTCGCTTTGACAGGACGTGGAAAAGCCGCTCAATTCCGGCCCAGACTGAGGCGACTCGTAACGAAGCCCGGCTAAAATATCGAATTCATGAAAGGTAGGGGGTTCCCGCAATGAACAAGAACGACCTGATCAGCGCCGTTGCCGATTCCAGCGGCCTGTCCAAGACCGATGCCACCAAAGCCGTCGAAGGCGTGTTCGATGCCATCAGCGGCGCGCTGAAGAGCGGCGATGAAGTCCGCCTGGTCGGCTTCGGCACCTTCTCGGTCGCCAAGCGCAAGGCCTCGACCGGCCGCAACCCGCGCACCGGCGAACCGATGAAGATCAAGGCTTCGTCGCAGCCCAAGTTCAAGGCCGGCAAGGGCCTGAAGGACGCCGTCAACTGATCGGCGTTACCGGATCGTGAGCAGCGCGATCCGAACGGTTTTTACAGCGCCGCGTCTGCCCCAGGCAGGCGCGGCGCTTTCCGTTTTGGCGGTGAACGGGGCGTTTTGGCGGCCGAATGGTTGCGGCGCTGGACGCCGCGCCCGAGCGTGATTATATCCATCCTACGATGAACCGGATTTTCCTTGCCATTCTTGCGCTGCTTGCGGGCCTCGCCGCCGAGGCCACGCCAGTTTTTGCGCGGATGGCCGGTGCCGGTGAAACCGAAATCGGCACGACCGAGGCCGGGCGCGGTTCCGCGCGGCCCTCGGCAGTTCAGGCTTCGCCGATCGAAGCCCCCATCGCGCGGCAGGAGCGGCGCGACCGCGATGCCGTGCGCGTGCGCCCGGCCCGTCCGCGCATCTTCGTCCCTTCGGTCCAGCTTGGCGTAGACCGCGCGCTCGAATAGCGCCGACCCCGCAGCTTCATTCCAGCCCGCGCGGCGCCATGGATGGCACCGGCGCGGCGCTTTGCCCTATCCCTGCAAGATATCAGGAAATCCCATGATCGGCGCCATTGCCAAGGCCATTTTCGGGTCGTCCAACGACCGTTACGTCAAGTCGCTCGACAAGATCGTCAAGCAGATCAACGCTTTCGAGCCGACAATCGAAGCGCTCTCCGACGAGGAGCTGACCGCCCAGACCGACAAGTTCCGCCGCCTGCTCGATGGCGGCAAGGACCTTGACGACATCCTGCCCGAAGCCTTCGCCACGGTGCGCGAAGCGGCGCGGCGCGTGCTGGGGATGCGCCACTTCGACGTGCAGATGATCGGCGGCATCGTCCTTCACCGCGGTGAGATCGCCGAAATGCGCACGGGCGAAGGCAAGACCCTGGTCGCGACGCTGGCGGTCTATCTCAACGCGCTTGAGGGCAAGGGCGTCCACGTCGTCACCGTCAACGATTACCTCGCCCGCCGCGACGCGGAATGGATGGGACAGATCTACAAGTTCCTCGGCCTGACCGTCGGCGTGATCGTGCCCAACCTGACCGAGGAAGAGCGGCGGATCGCCTACAATTCCGACATCACCTATGCCACCAACAACGAGCTGGGCTTCGATTACCTGCGCGACAACATGAAGCGCGAGCGTAGCGAGATGGTGCACCGGCCCTTCAACTTCGCGATCGTCGACGAGGTCGACTCGATCCTGATCGACGAGGCGCGCACCCCGCTGATCATTTCCGGCCCCACCGACGACAAGAGCGAGCTCTACGTCGCGGTCGACGCCATCGTAAAGCAGTTGCCCGCCGATCTCTACGAAGCGGACGAGAAGACCAAGAACATCACCCTGACCGAGGACGGGGTCGAATGGGCGGAACGTCAGCTGGAGGCCGCCGGCCTGCTGGTCGGCTCCAACCTCTACGACGTCGAGAACACCCAGGTGGTCCACCACCTCGACCAGTCGCTCAAGGCGAACGTGATGTTCAAACGGGACATCGACTACATCGTCAAGGACGACAAGGTCGTGATCATCGACGAGTTCACCGGGCGCATGATGGACGGGCGGCGCTGGTCGAACGGTCTGCACCAGGCGGTCGAGGCCAAGGAAGGGGTTCGGATCGAGCCCGAGAACCAGACCATGGCCTCGATCACCTTCCAGAACTACTTCCGCATGTATCCCAAGATCGGGGGCATGACCGGCACTGCCGCGACCGAAGCGGCGGAATTCTATGACATCTACAAGATGAACGTCGTCACCATCCCAACCAACGTGCCGGTGAAGCGCGTCGACGAGGAGGACGAGTTCTACAAGAACACCACCGACAAGTTCCAGGCGATCGCCAAGCTGATCCGCGAAAAGAGCGAAACCGGGCAGCCGGTGCTGGTCGGCACGGTCTCGATCGAGAAGTCGGAACTGCTGTCGGACTATCTCAACAAGGAAGGGGTCAAGCACGCGGTGCTGAACGCCCGCTTCCACGAGATGGAAGCCCATATCGTCGCCCAGGCGGGGCGGCTGGGGGCAGTGACCATTGCCACCAACATGGCCGGGCGCGGCACCGACATCAAGCTGGGCGGCAATGTCGAATTCCGCGTCGAGGACGAGCTCAAGGACATGCCCGAGGGGCCGGAGCGCGAGGCCGCGATCCGCAAGATCGAGGAAGAGGTCGAGGAACAGAAGCAGCTGGTGCTGGCCGCCGGTGGCCTGTGCGTGATCGGCACCGAACGCCACGAGAGCCGCCGCATCGACAACCAGCTGCGCGGTCGCTCGGGCCGCCAGGGTGACCCGGGGCTGTCGAAGTTCTACCTCTGCCTCGAGGATGACCTGCTGCGCATCTTCGGACCGGACACGCTGTTCTCCAAGATGATGAACTCCAACCTCGCCGATGGCGAGGCGATCGGTTCGCGCTGGCTGTCGAAGGCGATCGAGACCGCGCAGAAGAAGGTCGAGGCGCGCAATTATGACGTGCGCAAGCAGGTCGTCGAATACGACGACGTGATGAATGACCAGCGCAAGGTCATCTATGAACAGCGCGCCGACATCATGGATGCCGAGGCGATTGACGACGTGGTGGTCGACATGCGCCACGACACGATCAACAGCCTGGTCGGGGGCGCTTGCCCGCCGGGCTCCTATCCGGAACAGTGGGACCTAGATGGCCTGCGCGCCCGCTGCGTCGAGGTGCTGGGGATTGATCCGCCGTTCGACGAATGGCTGAAGGAAGACGGGATCGAACCCGAAGTGTTCGAAGAACGCATCGCCGCCGCTGCCGACGCCAAGATGGCCGAGAAGATGGGCGATGATCAGTCCAACTGGCGCTACGTGGAAAAGCAGGTGTTGCTGGAACGGCTGGACCACTACTGGAAGGAGCACCTCGCCACGCTCGATGCGCTGCGCCAGGTTGTGTTCCTGCGCGCCTATGCCCAGAAGACCCCGATCAACGAATACAAGCAGGAAGCCTTCGGCCTGTTCGAACGCATGCTGGAAGCGATCCGCGAGGACGTGACCCGCATCCTGATGAACGCCGAACTGCGGATGCCCGAACCGGTCAGCCTGCCCGACCTGCCGGACTTCCTCACCACCCACATCGATCCCTTCACCGGCGAGAATGACGCCGCCGGCCAGCGCATGGCCGGGGCTGACGCGATGATGGGGATGCTGGGCGCGGCGGATACCCTGGCGCTCGCCCAGGGCGACGAGGACCCCTATGCCCACCTCGGCCTGTCGCGCAATGCGCCGTGCCCGTGCGGTTCGGGCCAGAAGTACAAGCACTGCCACGGTGCCGCCGGGTGATAACCGCGCGATGCGCAAGCATCGCACCACGAGTCTCCCTCCCGCTTGCGGGAGGGGCTAGGGGAGGGCTTGTTACCTCCCCGATGATGACGGCAGTTCTGGACAGCATTCCCTCCCCCAGCCCCTCCCGTCAGCGGGAGGAGCGTTTGGTGGCGACCGCATTGCCCGGGTCGAAGCTGTGATGGACTGGCTCCCTCCCGCCTTCTTCGGCACGGCGCTCCTCTATGCCTCGGTCGGGTTCGGGGGAGGGTCGACCTACAACGCGCTGCTGGCGCTGGCCGGGTTCGATTTCCGCCTGCTGCCGATCGTAAGCCTGTGCTGCAACGTGGTGGTGGTCACCGGCAGCACGATCCGCTTTGCGCGCGCCGGGGAAATGCCGTGGAAGCGGGCGCTGGTGCTCAGCCTGATCGCCGCGCCGCTGGCCTTCCTGGGCGGGCTGACTCCCATTCGCGAGGCGACGTTCCTGTTCCTGCTTGGCCTCAGCCTGGTCGCGGCCGGGCTGGCCCTGTTCCTGCCGCGCAGCGGGGAGGGGGCGCCGGCGAGCGCTGCGCGGTTGATGCCGCTTGCCGTGGGTCCGCTCGGCTATCTGGCCGGGCTGGTCGGGATCGGCGGAGGCATCTTCCTCGCCCCGCTGCTCCACCTCAGCCGCTGGCAACAGGCGCGCCGGATCGCGGCTACTACCAGCCTGTTCATCCTGATCAACTCAATCGCCGGGCTGGGCGGGCAACTCGCGAAGCACGGGGCAGAGACCTTTGGCCTCGCCCTGTCGGGAGCCCTCCCGCTGCTGATCGCGGTGGTGCTGGGCGGACAGCTGGGCAGCCTGCTGGCGCTGCGCTGGCTGCCGGAGCGCGTGATCCGCTGGCTGACCGCTGCGCTGACGATCTATGCCGGCACCCGCCTGCTGATCGGTTGACTATCAGGCCGCGCGGTTCGCGGCGGCTTCGTCCTCTGGCTCGGCGATGCAGGGTTGCAGTTCGAACAGCAGCCGCGCCAGCCGATCGAGCGGGATCGCTTCCTGGAAGATGATCCCGTGGTCATGGTCGTTGCGCCAGCAGACATGGCCGAACCGCACTGGCAGTCCCTCTACTTCCAGCCGCACCAGTGACCCCGCCGCATAGCGGCTACCGCCCACCACCCGCGCGCCGCGCGTGGAAATGTCGGCCAGCATTGCCCGGCTGTCGATCCCGCCGGTAGTGACCAGCGCGGGCCGTTCCAGCGCCAGGCGGATGCCGCGATGGGGATAGCGCCCGGGTTCGGAAATGAAGGCGGGCAGGTCGACCTCGCTGACGAAGCGGTACCCGGCAGCGCCCTCGCGCTCCCACACCCGTTCGACCGGATAGGTCAGCCCATTGGCCAGCACCAGGAACACGCGTCCTTCCGCCGGGACCGGGTGATAGAAATGCAGCCGCACCCCGCCGGACGAAACGTCGCGCACCACGCAGACATATTCGCCACTTTGGCAGACCAGCTTGGCCGTTCGCATCATCAGCGACGAGCGGCGCGCCTGGCGCTGCTCCTGCTGCGGTTCGATTGCCGGTCGCCCTGCGCGATTCGCCACTTGGCCTGCCTCCTGTGCTTCGCGGATCATGGATAAGCAAAGCTAAGCGAGGATGCCCAACAGGCCGCGAACACGAGGCTTTGGGGGAATACTTATCCCTTCACCTGGTTCGGCGCCCGGAGCGGTCAGGCATGGGTCAGTCCTTACGCCCGGCGGCAGGACTGAATTCAGCAGATGCCCGCCTGCTTTGCCCCGTAGGCGGCCTGTTCCACGGTGTATTTCTCACCTGCGCTTGATGAAAGCTGCTCGACCAGGCCCTTGCACGAGAAACCCGTCAGTTCGAGGTACTCGCGCGCGGAACGGGCGGCCTGCTCGTTCCAGTCGATTCCCAGGCTGTCCACGGCGGCCATCGCATCGGCTTTGGCATAGCCATCGCCGGCGTCAGAAGAGAGCTGGAAAATCAGGCCGTCGCGGGAGAACCCGGAGATTTCCAGATATCCCCTCGCGGATCTGACCGCGTTTTGCTGGGCCAGGGTCAGGCTGCCCGTCTCGGCAGCCGCATCGCCAGCAGCGGGTGCGTCCGCAGCCGCTGCGCTCTCGCCGGCAGCATCCTGCCCTGACGGCGCAGGACCGCCGCACGCGCTCAGCATCATGGCGCTTGCCGACAATAGGACAGACAGAGCCGTCTGAATTGATTTTCGCATATTTGAGCCCCCTCCAGGAAGAGGCAGGCTATCCAAGGATCGAACCTCGCGCCAGTCGCAAGCGGTTCCGGCGCTTCGGCTTGTGGGCCAAAACGCGCTGACGAGATCGGAAAAGTTCTTGAAATTCGGCTGTTTCAGCAACCTGAGCCGAAAGTGGCTCCCCGAGTAGGATTCGAACCTACGACCAAGTGATTAACAGTCACCTACTCTACCGCTGAGCTATCGGGGAGCAGTCCTTGCGGACAGGAGGGCGCCTATAACAGCGCCGGAGCGTTTGGCAATATCCCCAGACGCGGTTTTTTCGTCAAAACTGGAATTGTTCGGCGAAAATCCGCTCTTCCAGGGTCTTGCCCGGATCGAACAGCAGGGTCAGCTGCTGTTCGCGCGCCACCTTGACGCTGACGGCCAGGATATCGCGCAGTTCCTTCTGGTCGGCGACGGCCGCCACCGGGCGCTTTTGCGGATCGAGCACGCGGAACACGATCTCGTAATGGTCGGGCAGAATCGCCCCCCGCCAGCGGCGCGGGCGGAACGGGCTGATCGGGGTCAGCGCAAGCATGGCCGAGCCGAGCGGCAGGATCGGGCCATTGGCGGACAGGTTGTAGGCGGTCGATCCCGCCGGGGTCGCCACCAGGATGCCGTCGCAGGCGAGGGCGGGAATGCGCACCTTGCCGTTCACCGACACTTCCAGCAGCGCGGTCTGGCGGGTTTCGCGCAGCAGCGAGACTTCGTTGATCGCGCTGAAGGTCTGCTTCGCGCCGCTGCCGGTGGTCGCGGTCATCGACAGCGGAGTCACGGCGAGCGGCTTGGCGCGGGCGACGCGTTCGGCCAGCGCCCGGCTCGACTTCGGCTTGTTCATCAGAAAGCCGACCGTGCCGAGGTTCAGGCCATAGGCCGGGATCACGCGGCCGGTATCGAGCATCTGGTGCAGCACGTGGAGCATGTGCCCATCGCCGCCCAGCACCACGGCGACGTCGGCTTCCTCCAGCGGCACGAAATCGTGGCTCCCAGCCAGATGGGCGGCGGCTTCCTCCGCACGGGCGGTCTCCGAGGGGAGCAGGGCGAGGCGCAGCGGCTTGGTCATCGCCCGGTGGATATGGTGCGCCGCCCGGTTTGGCAATCGCCCCAAACGGAAGGCCGCGCCAACGCTTTGGTAGGCACTTGCGTGCTAGGCGCGCGGAATGGAAGCCAGATTCCGCGACGAGGCCGATGACAGCCGCGATGCCGTGACCGGCCTGATCGGGCGCGATGCCGCGCGCCGGCGGCTCGGTCAGTGGCTGGGGAGCGGGGAGCAGGTCCACGGCCTGGTCGTGGGTTTGCGGCGGTTCGATGCGGTCAACATGGCCTATGGCGCCGCCGTGGGCGATGCCGCGCTGGCCGAAGTTGCCGCGCGGCTGAAGCATTTCGCGGGGGACGAATTGGAAGGCGGCTGGATCGCGGCACGCAGCGGCGGAGGGCAGTTCCTGTTGCTGACTGCCGAACCGTGCAGCCGCGAGCGCTGGCAGGTTGCGGCGGCGCAGCTGCTCGATGCGCTGGCCCGGCCGATCGCCTGTGCGGGCACGACCCTGCGACTGTCCCCGCGCGGCGCGTTGCTGCGCGGGCTGGACGGCGAAAGCCCGGATTCGATGCTCGACCGGCTGGGGCAGGCGCTGTCCAGCGTCATGGCCCACCCCGGGCGACGCCTGCTGTGGGCTGATGGCGAGGCCACGCGCGCCGGGCGCAGCGCCGCGCAGCTGGAAAGCGATCTTCTCCGCGCGCTCGACGGGGACGAGATCGAGGTGGTCTACCAGCCGCAGTTCGGTTGCCTCGACGACCGGCTGCTGGGCGGCGAGGCGCTGGCCCGCTGGAACCATCCGCAGCTGGGGCGGATCGGCGCGGGTGCGCTGTTCGCGATTGCCGAGCGGGCCGACCACGTCGCGCAGCTGTCCCGCCATATTGCCCGGCTGGCGCTGAGCGGTGCGCGCGCCTGGCCGATGGACCTGCGCCTGTCGCTCAACGTTACGCCCAGCGACCTCGCCCAGGGCGACTTTGCGGGCGATTTCGCGGCGCTGGCGGATAGCACCGGCTTTCCTGCCTGGCGGCTGACACTGGAAGTGACCGAACAGGTCCTGCTGGCCGATGCCGCCCACGCCGCTCAGGTGCTGGGGCGGCTGACCGCGCGGGGGATGCGCGTGGCGCTCGACGATTTCGGGGCCGGGTTCTGCAACTTCCGCTATCTCAAGCTGCTGCCGCTCCATTACCTCAAGCTCGACCGCAGCATGATCGACGGGATCGCGGGCGACCTGCGCGATCTGGCGGTGCTGCGCGCGATCATCGCAATGGCCGGGGCGCTGGAGCTGAAAGTGATCGCAGAGGGCGTGGAAAGCGAGGCCCAGCGCGCACTGGTCGCGGCGGAAGGCTGCGCCAGCTACCAGGGCTTCCTGCGCGCCCAGCCGCTCAGCGCAGTGGATTTCGTCGCGCTGGCGGAGGCGCGGTGAGGCTTGGTTGACAAGCTGGCCCCCGGATCAAGTCCGGGGTGACGGAGTATGATAGTTCAGCATTCCACTCCATCGTCATCCCGGACTTGATCCGGGATCCAGCTTCTTTCCGCCTTACCCCTTGGCCTTCCTCGCAATCCCGCTCAGCCCCTTGGTCAGCTGGAACAGGCCGTTGAGCCGCGCCTCGGCGCTGCCCCAGGCGCGGGTGACGGCGATCTTGCTGTCTGGGCGCAACTTGACCGTGCCCTGCAGCCGTTCGGCATAGGCGATGAGCCCGGCGGGATCGGGGAACTTGTCCTCGTGGAAGCTGACGAGAGTACCCTTCGCCCCGACGTCGATCTTGGCGATGTTCGCCTCAATCGCCTGCCGCTTGATCTGGATGAGCCTGACGAGGTTGGCGGTGGGCGCGGGGAGGGGGCCGAAGCGGTCGATCATCTCGGCCGACAGCGCCTCGATCTCGCGGGTGTCCTCCGCATCGTTGAGGCGGCGGTAGAGCGCCATGCGCACCGCGAGATCGGGCACGTAGTCTTCCGGGATCATGATCGGGGCATCGACGGTGATCTGCGGCGAGAGCGAATGGCGCTCCTTGGCCAGCCCCATGTCGCCCGCCTTGGCGGCGAGGATCGCATCCTCCAGCATCGACTGGTAAAGCTCGAAGCCGACTTCGCGGATATGGCCTGACTGTTCGTCGCCCAGCAGGTTGCCCGCGCCGCGAATGTCGAGATCGTGGCTGGCAAGCTGGAACCCCGCTCCCAGCGAATCGAGATCGCCGAGCACTTTCAGCCGCTTTTCCGCCACTTCCGACAATTGCGTGTCGGCCGGCGTGGTCAGGTAGGCATAGGCGCGCAGCTTCGACCGGCCGACGCGCCCGCGCAGCTGGTAGAGCTGGGCGAGGCCGAAGCGGTCGGCGCGGTGGATGATGATCGTGTTGGCGGATGGAATGTCCAGACCGCTTTCGACGATGGTGGTGGCCAGCAGCACTTCGTACTTCTTTTCGTAGAAGGCGCTCATCCGCTCTTCCACTTCGCTCGCCGCCATCTGGCCGTGGGCGCTGACATAGCGGATTTCCGGCACGAATTCGCGCAGCCAGGATTCCACGCCTTCCATGTCGGCGATGCGGGGGACGACGATGAAGCTCTGCCCGCCGCGGTGGTGTTCGCGCAGCAGCGCCTCGCGCATCACCATGTCGTCCCATTCCATCACGTAGGTGCGCACCGCGAGGCGGTCGACCGGCGGGGTCTGGATGGTGGACAGCTCGCGCAGGCCCGACATCGCCATCTGCAGGGTGCGCGGGATCGGGGTGGCGGTGAGGGTGAGGACGTGGACGTTGGTGCGCAGCTGCTTCAGCGCTTCCTTGTGGTTGACGCCAAAGCGCTGCTCCTCGTCGACGATGACAAGGCCCAGCCGCTTGAACTTCACCGATTTCGACAGCAGCGCGTGAGTGCCGACGACCACGTCCATCGTTCCTTCGGCCAGCCCTTCGCGGGTCGCCTTGGCTTCCTTTTCACCGACCAGCCGCGACAGCCGCCCGACGTTGAGCGGGAACCCGGCGAAGCGTTCGGAAAAGCCCGCGAAGTGCTGGCGGGCGAGCAAGGTGGTGGGGGCGACCACGGCGACCTGCTGCCCGGCCATCGCCGCGACAAAGGCGGCGCGCAGCGCGACCTCGGTCTTGCCGAAGCCGACGTCGCCGCAGACCAGCCGGTCCATCGGCTTGCCTTCAGCCAGGTCCTCCAGCACGTCCTCGATCGCGCGTTCCTGGTCCTCGGTCTCGGCCCAGGGGAAGCGTTCGGAAAACTGGTCGTAGCTGGCCTGCTCCACCGGCAGCACCGGCGCCTGGCGCAGCGCGCGCTGGGCGGCGGTACGCAGCAGTTCGTGCGCAATCTCGCGGATGCGTTCCTTGAGCCGGCTCTTGCGTTTCTGCCAGGCCTCGCCCCCCAGCCGGTCGAGCGCGACGCTTTCGGCATCGCTGCCATAACGGCTGAGCACGTCGATGTTCTCGACCGGGACATAGAGCTTGTCGCCGCCCGCATATTCCAGCGCCACGCAGTCATGCGGGCTATCGCCCACCGGGATCGATTGCAGGCCGATGTAGCGCCCGATGCCGTGGTCCATGTGGACGACGAGATCGCCGGGGGTGAGCGCGGACAGTTCCGCGAGGAAAGCGTCCGCGCCCTTGCGGCGCTTCTTGCGGCGCACCAACCGGTCGCCAAGGATGTCCTGCTCGGTGACGAGGTCGATGTCGTCATTGGCAAACCCGGTCTCGAGCGGCAGGACCAGCGCCACCGGCGCGCCCTTTGCCGCCAGCCCCAGCGCCTCCTGCCAGGTGTCGGCCAGAACCGGAACCGGCCCCGCCGCCTCGCCAAGGATCGCCGCCAGCCGCGCGCGGCTGCCTTGCGAATAGGCGGCGATCAGCGCCTTCTTGCCGCGCTTGGCCGCACCGGTGAGATAGCGCGCGGCGGCTTCGTAGACATTGTCGCCGCGCGCGCGTTCGGGTGCGAAATCGCGTCCGCCATTGAAGCCGAAATCGACCACGCCGGCGCTTTCCGGCTGGGCGAAGATGTCGGCGCAGTGGACGGGATGCCCGGTGAGGGCGGCATCCAGTTCCTCGCGCGAAAGATAGAGCGCGGCAGGCGCGAGCGGGCGGTAGGAGCCCGGCGCCTTGCCCGAAGTGTCCGAGCGCGCGGCGAAGTAATCGGCAATGTCGCCCAGCCTCTCCTCCGCCGCACCCTGCGCCGCGCTGTCGATCACGATCAGGTCGTCCGGGCCGAGGTGGTCGAACAGGGTGACCAGCCGGTCCTCGAACAGCGGCAGCCAGTGCTCCATCCCCGCCAGCCGCCGTCCGTCGCTGACCGCCTGGTAGAGTGGATCGGAGGTCGCATTGGCGCCGAACAGCTCGCGGTAGCCGCTGCGGAAGCGCTTGACGCTGTCCTCGTCGAGCAGGGCCTCGCTCGCGGGGAGCAGCAGGTGCTGGTCGACCGGGCCGGTCGAGCGCTGGGTGTTTGGATCGAACAGGCGCAGCGTTTCCAGCTCGTCGCCGAAGAAATCGAGCCGCAGGCCGGCATCGAGGCCCGAGGGGAAAATGTCGAAGATCGACCCGCGCACCGCGTATTCGCCCGCGTCGACGACCGTGTCGGTGCGGCTGTAGCCCTGCCGCTGGAGCAGGGCGATCAGGCTTTCGCGACCAATCTCCATGCCGGGTTTCAGTAGCCGCACGTTTTCGCGGATGCGGAACGGGGTGAGCACGCGCTGGAGCAGGGCGTTGATCGTCGTCACCACCAGCTGCGGGCCGCTCGCCTTGCCCTGCAGGCGGTGGAGCGTCGCCAGCCGCCGCGCGGAGATCGACAGGGCTGGGCTCGCCCGGTCGTAGGGCAGGCAGTCCCACGCCGGGAAGGTCAGCACTTCCAGTTCGGGCGCGAAGAAGCCCGCGCTGTCGGCAATCGCCTGCATCGCCGCGCCGTCCGCCGCCACGAACACCGCGCGCGTCTTCACCGCGCGGGCAAGGTCCGCCATGACCAGTGGCTGCGCACCCCGGGCGAGACCGGCAAGGGTCAGCGGGGTCTTGGCGTTCAGGATCTTCGACAGGTCAGGCATGGTCCGCGCAACAGCAATTGCCCCGCGGGCCTTTTTCGCGGCCAGCGGGGTGGGAATCGGGGGATCGCCTTAGCGGCAATCGGTGCCGCTTACCAATCCAACCGGGAACGCGCGAGTTCCACCTGTCCGTTCGTGTCGCGCGTAGTCGAGATACGGTAGCCCCAGCGTGTCTCGACTGCGCTCGACACGAACGGAGGTTGGCGTGTGGACCGGGTCTGGATCAGCGCGGGATTTCGACAAAGTCGAGCTTGCGGAAGGCATCCATCTGGGCCCCCCGGTACTCCTCTGGCACGTCCAGCGTGCCCAGCGCCCAGCCCATGATGTCGACGTCTTCCTCGTCGAGCAGGGCCTCGAACCAGGCGAGTTCCTCCTCGTTCCAGCTGGCGCCGAAGCGGTCGAAGAAGCAGCCGATCATGTAATCGGCCTCGCGCGTGCCGCGGTGCCAGGCGCGGAATTTCAGGCGGCGGAGGCGGTTTTCAGCGTCGCTCATGCGCGCTGCGGTAGGCCTACCTGCCGCGCGAAACAACCCCCGCCGCGCTGGCGCGACGGGGGTTGCCCCTGCGTGCGACCCGCAGGCGTTGATTCAATGGTTCTCGCGCAGTGCGGCGAGGATTTCGGCCGGCTTGCGTCCGACCAGGTCCTTGGCCACTTCCTTCAGCACCGCGGCCCCGGTCTGCTTGTGATAGTGGCGGCGCAGCTCGCCCAGCGTGCGCGCGGGGGCAAAGATTACCAGCTTGTCGATCCGGTGGCCCAGCACCTCGGCGTTGAGCCAGCTGACCGCAGCGGCGGCATGGGCGTCTTCGGCGACCTGGCTGTCGGCATGATTGCCTGCGCTGGAATGATGGCCCGCGCCGGAATGGTTGTGGCTGTCGAGCTTGGGCGCGTCGAGCGCAGCCAGCTGGGGCTCTGCCTCGTCGCCCGAATTGCGGTAGAGTTCGAAATTGCGGCCATCGACCAGTGCGATGACGGTGCCATGGGGCAACAGCATGGGGCTCTCCTGAATGGTTTGGACCCTTGTCCCTGCGGACATGGCGCAAGGGAACGCGTTTCCCCCGCAAATGTCCATGCGCTGGGTCAAATCGCGGCGTTTTCCTCTCCCCAGCGGCGCGGGTCAGGCTATGACAGCGCCATGCGTCCGGAGCGGCTCAACCCCCTGTTCATTGCCGCCGACAGCCTGAAGGGCGTCGGCCCGCAGCTGGCGCGCCCGCTGGAGCGGCTGGGGCTGACCCGGGTGCGCGATTTTGCCTACCATCTGCCTGACCGGTTCGTGTCGCGCCGCGCGGTTGCCGATCTCGACGAGGCGAGCGTGGGCGAGCAGATCGTGGTTGCGCTGACCCCGCTCGAATACCGCTCGAGCGCCGGGCGTGGGCCGTTCCGTGTGCTGGCGAGCGACGCGGCGGGCAATGTCTGCGCGCTCACCTGGTTCGGCCGCAACGCCGGCTGGGCGAAGAAGCAGCTGCCGCTGGGCGAGAGGCGCTGGATCGCGGGCCGGCTCGACCAGTTCGGCCAGACGCTTCAGATCGTCCATCCCGATCACGTCGTGGCGGAAGGCGGCGAGGCGCTGGGACAATTGTGCGAGCCGGTCTATCCGCTGTCCGAAGGGCTGACCCAGGGACGGCTGGCGGCGCTGGTCCAGCAGGCGCTGGGAATGGCGCCGGACCTGCCCGAATGGATCGAACCCGGCCTGCTGACGCGCGAGGGCTGGCCCGCCTGGCGCGAGGCGCTGGGGCAGGCGCATCTGGGCGAGCATGCCAAGGCGCGTGATCGCCTCGCCTATGACGAGCTGCTGGCCAACAGCCTGGCGCTGATGCTGGTGCGCGGGGCCAACCGGGCGCAGCGCGGCACGCCGCTGACCGGGGACGGTTCGCTGCGCACCCGGCTCGACCTGCCCTTTGCCCTAACCGGCGCCCAGCGCCGCGCAATTGGCGAGATCGAGGCCGACATGGCGCAGTCCGCGCCGATGCTGCGGCTGCTGCAGGGCGATGTCGGTTCGGGCAAGACCGTGGTAGCGCTAGAATCGATGCTGCTGGCGGTGGAGGCGGGGGCGCAGGCGGCCTTGCTCGCGCCCACCGAAATCCTCGCCCGCCAGCACCACGCCACGCTCTGCCGAATGGCGGCAGGGACCGGGGTGACGATTGCCCTGCTGACCGGGCGCGACAAGGGGCGGGCGCGCGAATCGATCCTGATGGGGCTGATGGACGGATCGATCCCGATCGTCGTCGGCACCCACGCGATCTTTCAGGAGGCGGTCGCCTATCGCAACCTCGCGCTGGTGGTGATCGACGAGCAGCACCGCTTCGGCGTCGGCCAGCGCCTGATGCTTACGCAGAAGGGCAAGCGCACCCCGCATTGCTTCGCCATGACCGCCACCCCGATCCCGCGCACGCTGACACTGGCCCAATATGGCGAGATGGACGTCAGCAAGCTCGACGAGATGCCGCCGGGTCGCCAGCCGATCGACACCCGCGTCGTCGCGGTCGAGCGAATCGAGGATGTCGTCGCGGCCATCGCCCGGCACATCGCCACGGGCGAGCAGGCCTATTGGGTCTGCCCGATGGTCCGCGAGCTGGAGACCGAAGACCTCGCCGCCGCCGAGGCGCGGTTCGCCGAACTCTCGGCGCGGTTCGGTGACAAGGTCGTGCTGGTCCACGGCCAGCTGCGCCCCGAGGTCAAGGACGCCGCGATGGAACGCTTCGCGCGAGGGGAGGCCAGCCTGCTGGTCGCGACCACGGTAATCGAGGTGGGCGTGGACGTGCCCAATGCGACGCTGATGGTGATCGAGCAGGCCGAACGCTTCGGCCTCGCCCAGCTGCACCAGCTGCGCGGGCGCGTGGGTCGCGGCTCTGGCAAGAGCACCTGCCTCTTGCTGCGCGGCGAGTCGCTCTCGGAAACCGCGCGCCGCCGCCTCGCCCTGATGCGTGAAACGCAGGACGGTTTCCGCATTGCCGAGGAGGACCTGGAACTGCGCGGCGGGGGCGAACTGCTTGGCACGCGCCAGTCAGGCGACACCCCGTTTCGCGTCGCCAGCCTTGAACAGATCCAGCGCCTGCTCCCGCTCGCCCACGACGACGCGCGCCTGCTGATGGACCGCGACGGCGGCCTGACTGGCCCGCGCGGCGAAGCGGCGCGGCTGCTGCTCTACCTGTTCGAGCGCGATTACGGAGTGCAATTGCTGCGGGGTGGGTAGGGGAACCCACAGCCTGCACCACACCCAACGTCACCCCGGGCTTGACCCGGGGTCCAGCTTTTCCTTCAGCGCCGCGTCCAACAAGCAAGCTGGGCCCCGGATCAAGCCCGGGGCGACGGTTCAGCAAGCCGGGGGAATTACTTCGCCGCGAACAGCAGCCGTCCCTGGCCCAGCTTGTCGAGCAGCTCGCCGATATCGCTGCGCGACACCGCGAAGCAGCCCTGGCTGCGCCCGACCCGGCCCTGGTTCAGGGCCATTTCGCGGCTGACGTAGTCCGCCCCGTGGATCACGATGGCGCGGGCCTCGGCCTCGTTGTTCTCGGGATCGAGCCCGATCAGCTTGCGCGACCGCCCGTGCTTGCCGTTGTAGGTGCTGCCGGTCAGGAAAGCGCCGGGGCACGAGGCGTTCGAGCCGGGACGGTTCGAAAAGCGCTGTACCCAGCCGCTGTTGCCCGGGTCCGATCCGTTGCCATGCGCGACCAGCATCGAGGCGACGGTGCGGCCTGCCGCGACATCGACGATCTGGAGCCGTTCCAGCCGCGAATGGGCGGCGAAGTTGACGATCCCGATCAGGTCGCGGTGGGGAATCAGGCGGGCGTTGCGGTCAAGCGCGGCCATGGCCTGAGGCAGCAGCGCGGGCGCCTCGCCGCACAGCGGCGCGGCAAAGACGCGCGGCGCAGCCAGCGCGCCTGCAACTCCCGCCATGCCGCCAAGAAAGCGGCGCCGGTCGAAATTCATGCTATGTGTATCCCGAAGTCTCTTTGGGCCTATCTGGGAAGGGTTCCACGAAATGCAATTTCATATGAGCAAATGGCGATGAAACGGGCTGTATTCACGCTGGTTGCCGGATTTCTGGGCATTTCGACCCCGGCACAGGCGGCAAGCTGGGACGCGGCGTCGCTTGCCGCGCTGCGCAGCGCAATCGACGCCGCGCCAGTGGAAGCCTTGCCCCGGCCCGATGCGGCGGCGCTCGACCAGGCCCAGCGGCTGGGCGATCCGGCGGCAATCGACGGCGCGGCCAATGCGCTGGCACTGCGGTTTGCGCGGATGCAATTGCATGGCTCCTCCGATGAGGCCCAGCTGCGCGGCTGGAAGATTGCCGACACTGGCGATTCCGATGGGCTGGAAGCGCGAGATC
>JAYRMP010000047.1:0-23895 GCA_041912655.1 Novosphingobium sp.
CATGACATCGTCATAGCACCAACGCACTCCAACCAATCAGGGCGCGGAGACTCGACGCTACGCTTCATGCTCGCAAGGTGGGGCGGCGACTCCGCTTACTGATCTCGGATATCATTCACATGCTCAAGTGCGGCGGTCGGTGGGCAGATTGCCCTGCTGAATACGGCCCATCGACGACTGTCTACAATCGCTGGAACCGGTGGAGCCGGCGGGGCATCTGGACCCGCATCCTGGCGGCGCTGACCGAGGAAGGTTAGATCCCGGTAACCGGCCAGATCGACAGCAGCTACATCAAGGCCACCGCTCTGCCGGTGGCACAAAAGGGGGCGCGGGCCAATGCCATTGGCATCTCACGTGGCGGCAGGACAACGAAGATCCGCGCGCTCGTCGATGTCCTCGGGCGACCACTCCGCCTCGTTCTGACGCCTGGCAACACGTCGGATGTGAAAGGGGCCGACCTGCTGATTAACGAGACTGTCGGCATGAAGCGGGTGATCGCCGACCGCGGCGATGGTGCCAACCGCATATGGCCCCCGATTCCGGACAGTCCCAAACGTCCAACAGAGCGGACATTAGACTGGCGAATTCAGGCGAGCGCGCCTAAAAATGCCGACCAGGCGTCCATGGTCTTCTGCGACCCGGATCATGGGCGCCTGACCTGTTAAGCGCGAAGCGCGCTTCGATCCCCAAACCCCAAATTCCATTCGACTTCGGCTGCACGGCAAGCATTGCTGTGTTCACTGAATCGCGGCCCTGAAGAGGCGCCGCAGCCCTGACCGGCGCGCCCGGCAGGGCCGTTGGTGGTGGGAGCAGCAAGGGTGCTGCCCCGGACAGGAGAACCACCCATGACCGAACCGACCACCACCAAGCGTCCCCGTCGCATGGCCCGCGAGGCCAAGTCCGAAGTGCCGAGCGCGCCGTCAGCTGCCAAGCCCCAGTCCAAGGGTGCGCTGGTCGAGGATCTGCTGCAGCAGAGCGGCGGCGCGGCGATTGAAGACCTCTGCCTGGCCACCGGCTGGCTTCCGCACACGTGCCGGGCGTTCCTGACCGGCCTGCGCAAGAAGGGCAGGCCGCTCGAACGGAGCAAGCGGGAAGATGGCGTGACCATCTACCGCATCGCGGCAACGCAGGCGGCGGCCTGATGGGTAGGCAGCGGTACATGAGCCTCGCCCGGCTGGCTGACCTTTCGGGCGATGCGCTCAAGGCCGAGTGGGCGCGTCGCTACGGCGCGCCTGCACCGGCCTTGTCGCCCGACCTGCTGCGGCTCGGGATCGGTTACAAGCTGCAGCAGGCGAAGCTCGGAGGGATCAGCCGGGGAACAAGGACCTTGCTGCGCCAGGCCGCAGCGCGGGGAGGGGAGGGGGAGAAGGCCAAGCCCCTCCCTCGCAAGCTCACCCCCGGCACCCGGCTGGTGCGCGACTGGCACGGGATCGGTCACACCGTGACCGTGCTTGAGAGTGGCTTCGAATATGATGGTCGGCACTGGAAGTCGCTCACCGCCATCGCCAAGGCCATCACCGGCAACCAGTGGAACGGCCCGCTGTTCTTCGGCCTGGCCGAGCGGAAGAAGAAGCCGTGAAGGTGCTGCGCTGCGCGGTCTACACCCGCAAGTCGACCGAGGATGGGCTCGAACAGGAGTTTAACAGCCTCGATGCGCAGCGCGAGGCCTGTGAGGCCTACATCCTCAGCCAGCGTCATGAAGGCTGGACCCTGGTGCCGGGCAGATACGATGACGGCGGGTTCTCGGGCGGGAACATGGAGCGGCCGGGAATCAAGGCGCTGCTTGCGGAGGTCGACGCCGGCAATGTCGACGTCATCGTTGTCTACAAGGTCGACCGGCTCACCCGCAGCCTTGCTGACTTCGCCAAGATCGTCGAGCGGCTCGATGCGAAGCAGGCCAGCTTCGTCTCGGTGACGCAGGCGTTCAACACCACCACCTCGATGGGTCGCCTGACGCTAAACGTCCTCCTCAGCTTCGCCCAGTTCGAACGCGAGGTCACCGGTGAGCGGATCCGCGACAAGATCGCGGCGTCAAAGAAGAAGGGGCTGTGGATGGGCGGGCCGGTACCGCTTGGTTACCAGGTCATCGAGCGAAAGCTGGTTCCCGTGTCGGAGGAAGCAGAGCGGGTGCGCACGATCATGCGGCGCTACCTCGAGGTCAGGAATGTCCCGGCCCTGATCGAGATCCTGCGCGCCGAAGGCGTGGTCACCAAGGTGCAGCACCGCGCCAGCGGCCCTCACCGCGGCGGGATCCCGTTTGCGCGAGGCAGCCTGTTCCACCTGCTCAAGAATCCGGTCTACCGCGGGAAGATCGTGCACAAGGGCAAGGTCTACGATGGCGAGCATCCACCCATCGTTGATGGGGACCTGTGGGAACAGGTACAGATGCGCCTTGCCGAGAAGGCGCCACCGCGGAAACGGCCAACCAACGATCCGCAGCATGCCATGCTAAGCAAGCTGATCACCGATCCCCATGGCCGGCCGATGGTCCCGACCTATGGCTCGAGCAAGATCAAGCGCTATGCCTACTACGAGACCCGCAAGGACCTTGCCCGGCCCGGTGATCCCCCGGGCCTCCGGTTCCAGCGCCACCATCTCGAGCAGCACCTGATCAGCCACCTCGAGGAACTGCTGAACGATGAGCATGGCCTGCGCCGCCTGTCCGCGATCGACGAGGCCGCCACGCTTCGAACGCTGTTCGCCAAGGCCCATCTGCTCTCGGTCCAGCTGCGCGAGATCGGCAAGGTGGAAGCTGCCGTGCGGTCGCTCGTTGCCGCGATCAGGATCAGGCCTGATTGCATGGAGGTCGCGCTGGATCCCGGCGCCTTGAACATCGAATCGCAGGACAAATGGACCTGGACGCTGCCCACACCCACCCGCAGGCCGTTCCGGGAGGCCCGGCTGCGGATCGACGCTGATGCCGGCGATGGATGCGTGCCCACTGACCTGTTGGCCCTCGTCGCCGATGCGATGGCCGCCCAGCGCCTCGTGCTGGTCTCACCCGAACTGAGCCTCGCGCAGCTCGCCAAGCGGGAAGGGCGCTGCCGGACTCAGCTCGCAAGGTTGCTCCGGCTCTCATGGCTGAGCCCCCGGATCATCGAAGCGATCGCCGAAGGATCGCAGCCCAAGGGGCTCACCCGGCGGGCGCTTCTGATCTCCGATATGCCACTCGACTGGACCGAGCAGGAGCGGCAGTTCGGCTTCGCCATCTGAGCGCGGATCAAGCCATCAAAATGAGGTGAAGCCGGGTTCTCGCGAGCAGAGAATCCGGCCTACTTTTGGCCTGAGCGCCGCCAGCGCAAGGCGTCTCTGGCTTCACCTTGGGTTTGACGTACTGCCAGAACCCCGCAGAACTGCGCCATTCTTCCCGCGCAGGACGCCCGGAGGCGAAAATCAGTGTCTGCTGCTGACTGTTTGGTGCGGTCGAGAAGACTCGAACTTCCACGGGCTTTCGCCCACAACGACCTCAACGTTGCGCGTCTACCAGTTCCGCCACGACCGCTAAATCATCGGGGCGCATGTGGCAGTTGCCGGACGCCCCGGGGGGGTAGGAGCGCGCCATTAGCAAAGGGGTGGGAGGGCTGCAAGAGGCCAGTCGCGTAAACTTGCAGCTTAATTCTGTCCCGGCTGTGGACGGCTGCGAATCCGGGATTGCGGGTTTGGTGAACGCGGCGTTCACCATGTGCGATGAGCCCGATCCTGTCCCTGTTGCTGGCTTCTGCCCTGCCGCTTGCTTCGAGCGGACCCGCCGAGCCCCAATCGCCGCTGCGCGGCGGCGTGGTGGCGGTGGTGCGGGTTCAGGCGGAAGTCCTGCGCGCGGAAAGGGCGCTGCCGCAGGGTGAACCGGGCGGGCTGGAGCGGCAGGTCTCGCGCCGCCCTGATGGACAGATGCAGGTCGAATTCGACTGAGCGCAGAGTGCATGCGGGGCCGGGTGCCGCCGCGCAGGTCGATCAGCCCGGCTTCCACCCGAACTTCGCGCGCACCGCCGCCTTGGGCACCGGCACCAGCGCTTCGTTGATCTGGACGCTCTCACCCGGAGCCAGTACGCGCTTGGGGGCGCGGATCTCGGCCATGTAGACTTGGCGGTTGCGGCTGTCGAACAGCACAACCAGGATCGTCGGAACGCTGCGCGAGGTCGATGCGGTGTTGGTCACCGTCCCGCTGACCCCGAAGAACCAGGAATGGTCCGGCAATTGCCGCCGGTCCTGCTGCTTGGCCGGGAAGTCGAGCTTCAGCCCCGGCTGCGCCTCGGCGAACAGGGGCCGCGAGAAGGGCATCCAGCTGGGCAGGCCGTACCACGCGGTTGCCCCGATCGCGCCCAGTGCGGCGATAGCGAATAGCACCGCGGCGATGGTCCACATCCGTGCCGGATTGCGGCGTGGGCGGAACGGCGGCTCGTGCGCGAAGCTGGAATAGTCGCCCGCGTCGTCGCGGCTTGCGCGATCGTAGCCCGGATCGACATAGACCGGCGGCGGCGGCGGGGGCAACGCTTCTTCCGGTTGGGGTTCCGGTTCCGGCTCGGGCGCCCAGCGCGGCTCTGGCGCTGCGGCAGGAGTCGGTTCCGGAGCAGGTTCGGGCGCTTGTGCTTCGGCCGCGGCCGGCTGCGGAGTCGGCGGCGCGGCCTGTTCTGGGCTGTAATTCGGCTCTGGCGCGGGGGCCGACGCAGGAGCAGGAGGGGCGGGCGGCTCCGCAACAGGCGCCGGCGTTGCGGCAGGCTGCGGCCGCTCGGCCAGTTCCGGCCCTTCCTGGAACCAGCTGTGCCGGCACTTGGCACAGCGCACGGTCCGCCCTTCCACCCCGATCGCCGTATCGGGGACGACATAGCGCGTCGCGCAGGCAGGGCAGGCAATGATCATGACGGTCACGTTAAACATGTTGCAGTGCATCGCGGCAAGCGCCAGCGGAGCACGGAAAGGCCGCAATCCCCTTTTTTCCACATGGATTGGCCGCTATAGCCGCCGGGCTCGACGCATTCGCTGGACTGACGCATTTCATGACCCCTGCCCGATGACCAGCACCGCCGACGGAGAGATCGTCCAGTTCGAGAACGTGGGCCTGCGCTATGGCAGCGACCGCGAAGTGCTGAGCGACGTCTCCTTCACGCTGTTTCCGGGCAGCTTCTACTTCCTCACCGGGGCCAGCGGCGCGGGCAAGACGTCGCTGCTCAAGCTGCTGTACCTGGCCCAGCGCCCGTCACGCGGGATGATCCGCATGTTCGGGACCGATGCGATTACCACTCCGCGCGAAAGCCTGCCGATGCTGCGGCGGAGGCTGGGGGTGGTGTTCCAGGACTTCCGGCTCGTCGCGCACCTGTCCGCGTTCGACAATGTCGCGCTGCCGCTGCGGGTGGCCGGGGTGAGCGAGCGCGAGCTGGCCAAGCCGGTGGCTGACATGCTCGATTGGGTCGGGCTGACCGAGCGGATGCACGCGCGGCCCGCCCAGCTTTCGGGCGGCGAGCAGCAGCGCGTCGCCATCGCCCGCGCGGTGATCGGCCGCCCCGACATGCTGGTGGCGGACGAGCCGACCGGCAACGTCGATCCCGAGATGGCGATCAAGCTGCTGCGCCTGTTCGAAGCGCTGAATCGGTTGGGGACGACGGTGGTGGTCGCGACCCACGATGTCCACCTGATCCGCAAGGTGCCGGATTCGCTGATCATGCGGCTCGACAAGGGACGCCTGTCCGATCCCACCGGGGCGCTGCGTTATCCGCCGCGGCCCCATGCGGTGAGGGGGTAGACGATGGCGATCAAGCTTCCCCCGGTACTGCCCTCCGCGCTGGTGCGTGGTTGGCGCTCGCTCTCTGGCGGCGATGCGCAGCTGGTGCAGCAAGGGCGGTTGTCCGGCCCGATGCCCTGGGTGATCGCGATCATGGTCGCGCTCACGGTGATCGCGGCGGCGGCCGGGCTGGCCCTGGCCAACACCGCCCGCAGCGCGGCGGACGAACTGTCGGGCGGCGTTACCGTCCAGGTGATCGAGGCCAACCCTGCCGAACGCCAGCGCCAGGCCCAGGCGGCGCTGCGGGCACTGCGCGAGACGCCGGGCGTGATTTCGGCTCGCGCCGTGTCCGATGCCGAGGTGGAGCGCCTGATCGAACCCTGGCTGGGCACCCGCGCCGCGGGGGACGAGGACATTCCGGTGCCGGCGCTGGTCGATGCGCGGCTGCGAGATCCGGTGGACGGCGAGATGCTGGGCGCGCTGCGCCGGCTGGTGCGGCAGGTCGCCCCCTCGGCACGGGTCGATGCCCAGTCGACCTGGCTGGGGCCGGTGTTCGGAGCTATCGATTCGCTGCAATGGCTGGCCCTGGCACTGGTCGGGCTGCTGGCGGCGGCGACTTCGGCCGCGGTGCTGCTGGCGGTGCGCACCGCGCTCGGCTCCAACCGCGACACGATCGAGATCGTCCACCTGCTGGGCGGAACCGATGCGCAGATCGCGCAGATCTTTCAGCGCTCGGTCGGCTTCGATGCCGCGGGCGGCGGCGCGGTCGGGTTGGCTCTGGGGCTGGTCGCGGTGCTGTTCCTGGGGGAACGGTTCGCCGGGCTGGGGGCCGGGCTGGTCAGCGGCGGAGCACTTGGCTGGGCCGATTGGCTGCTGCTGGCGCTGATCCCGCTTGGCGGGGTCGTGCTTGCCATGCTTACGGCGCGCATTGCGGTGACGCGCGCGCTCAGGCGGATGCTGTGAGCAAGCCTCGCGGCCTGTTGCGACGGATCGGCTCGCTACTGCTGCTGGGCTGGGCTTTCGGCTTTCTGTGGTTCGCGGTGATGCTGCCGCAGCCGGCAGGCAAGGAGCGGACGGACGCCGTAGTGGTCCTGACCGGCGGCAAGGGCCGGATCGATCGTGCGCTGGCCGCGCTGGAGCACGGCTGGTCGGGCAAGCTGCTGGTTTCGGGCGTGGACCGCCACGTCAAGCCGCACGAATTCGCGCTGGAATACAAGGTTCCGGCTGCCCGGATGGCCTGCTGCGTCGAGCTTGGCTTCGAAGCGGTCGACACGCGCTCCAACGCCTTGGAAACGGCGCGCTGGCTGGCCCGCGAAAAGGTCGGGACGGTGCGGCTGGTGACCAGTGACTGGCACATGCGCCGCGCGGCGATGGAACTGCGCCGCGCCGCTCCGGACGGCGTGGTGATCATCGAGGATGCGGTGCCTTCGCAGCCGAGCCTGCGGGCGCTGTTCCTCGAATACCATAAGCTGCTGGCGCGCCTGCTGGCCGGTGCGGTAGGAGCCAGGTAATGGCTCGCCTGCTCGATATTCCCCGCAGCCTTGCGTTCTATGCAGCGTTCTACGGCGGCAGCATCCTCATCGTGCTCGCTTCGGTCGTGCTGCTGCTGCTCGGTTCCGAACGGCGCTTCCGGATCGCAGTCCACGCCTGGTCGGGTTGGCACCGGCTCTGCGCGAAGTGGCTGCTGGGCCAGCACCTGCGCATCGAAAGCGCGCTGCCCGCCGGTCCAGTGCTGGTAGCGGTCAAGCACGAGAGTTTTTTCGAAGCAATCGATCTGCCGACCCTGCTGCCCCTGCCGGTGGTCTTTGCCAAGGCCGAACTGCTGCGCATCCCGTTGTGGGGTCTGGCGGGCGCGCGCTACGGGTTGGTCGCGGTGGAGCGCGAGCAAGGTGCCCGGGCGCTGCGCCGGATGCTGAATGCCGCGCGCGAATTGTCCGGCAACGGCGCCCGCCCGCTGGCGATCTTCCCCGAAGGTACGCGGGTGCCACACGGAACCGCGCCGGAACTGAAGTCGGGCTTTGCCGGGCTCTACAAGCTGCTCGACCTGCCGGTGGTGGCCGTGGCAGTCAATTCGGGGCCGCTCTATCATCGGCTTTGGAAGCGCCCGGGGACCATCACCTACCGCTTTTCCGAAGTCATTCCGAACGGCCTACCGCGTGACGAGGCCGAAGCGCGGGTGCGCGCCGCGATGAACGCGCTCAATCCGGCAGTTGCCGAGTGATTCCGAAGGAAGAACGCCGCGCTCTGTTCGAAGTGCTCGGGCCGGGGCTGGTTACCGGCGCGGCGGACGATGATCCGAGCGGGGTCGGTACCTACAGCCAGGTCGGCGCGCAGTTCGGCTATGGCCTCGCCTGGACCATGTTCTTCGGCTTTCCGCTGCTTGCCTCGATCCAGGCGATCTGCGCACGGATCGGGGCGACGACCGGCATGGGCATCGCCCAGAACCTGCGGGCGCATTATCCGCCCGCGCTGCTGCGCCTGGTCGTGGTGCTGTTGCTGGTTGCCAACATCATCAACCTTGGTGCCGACCTTGGCGCGATGGCGGCGGCGCTGGGACTGCTGATCCCGGGGCCGCTGCTGCTCTACACCGCGCTTTTCGGCCTCGCTAGCGTGGTGCTGGAAGTCTTCGTCAGCTACGCCCGCTATGCCAGCGTGCTCAAATGGGCGACGCTTTCGCTGTTCGCCTATGTCGGGGTGGTCTTCGTTGCCGACGTGCCGCTGGGCGAGGCGCTGCGGGGCACGCTGGTACCCAGCTTCACCTTCGACCGCGAACACGCGATGGCGCTGGTTGCGATATTCGGCACAACGATCAGCCCCTACCTGTTCTTCTGGCAGGCCGGGCAGGAAGTGGAGGAGCAGCACCGCCGCCACGTCAAGCCGCTGATGGTCAGCCCGCGCAAGGCGGGGATCGAGCTGGCGCGGATCCGCACCGATACGCTGGTCGGCATGGGCTTTTCGCATCTTGTGGCGCTGTTCATCGTCATCGCCACCGCCGCCACGCTCCACGCCAACGGCATCCGCGAGATCGAAAGCGCCGCCCAGGCGGCAGAGGCGCTGCGTCCGATCGCCGGAGACCTCGCCTTCGCGCTGTTCGCCATCGGCATCATCGGTACCGGCATGCTCGCCGTGCCGATTCTGGCGGGCAGCGCCGCCTATGCGGTGAGCGAAACCTTCGGCTGGACCGAGGGGCTGGACCGCAAGCCGCGCGAGGCCAAGGCGTTCTATGGTGTGATCGCACTCGCCACGCTGGGCGGGGTGGCGCTCAATTTCCTGTCGATCGATCCGATGAAGGCACTCTACTGGGCCGCGGTGGTGAACGGCCTGCTGGCGCCGCCGCTGATGGTCGTGACCATGCTGATCGCGCGCAATCCCAAGGTGATGGGTGAACTGAGGATCTCGCGCCGCTTGGCCTTTGGCGGGTGGGTGTCGACGGCGGTAATGTGGATTGTCGCCGGGGTATTCCTGCTCAGCTGAGATGCTGCGTCATCCCGGGCTCGACCCGGGATCGCTGGCAACTGCGAAGCTGCGAGGTCGCGTGATGCGGTCAGCGGTCCCGGATCAGGTCCGGGACGACGTGTCCCCGTGGTCGCTGCGGCCGAAGTCGGGCCGGTCGTCGTCCTGGCCCTGTTCGATGATCGAGCGGCGGATCGCGCGGGTGCGGGTGAAGTGGTCGAACAATTGCTGACCGTCGCCCACCCGGATCGCCCGCTGCAGCGCGGTAAGATCCTCGGTGAAGCGCTGGAGCATGTCTAGCACCGCATCCTTGTTGGACAGGAACACGTCGCGCCACATGGTCGGATCGGAGGCGGCGATGCGGGTGAAATCGCGGAAACCGCCCGCCGAGTACTTGATAACTTCGCTCTGGGTCACGCCTTCCAGATCATCGGCGGTGCCGACGATGGTATAGGCGATCAGGTGCGGGAGGTGGCTGGTGACGGCCAGCACCATGTCGTGGTGCGCCGCGTCCATCACTTCCACCTTGGCGCCCAGCGCTTCCCAGAACTGGGACAGACTGGCGAGCAGCGCCGGATCGGCGTCCGCGGGCGGGGTGATGATGCACCAGCGCTGGCGGAACAGGCTGGCAAAACCCGCGTCCGGGCCCGAGCGCTCGGTCCCCGCCACGGGGTGCGCCGGAATTATCGCATGGCCGGGCAGGGCCTCGCCCAGCGCCCGGGCGACGAACTGCTTGGATGAGCCGACATCGCTGACGAGCACACCCTGCGGGAGGGCATCGGCAAATTCGGCAGCCGCCTTGCCCATCGCGCCCACGGGCACGCACAGGATCACCAGATCGGCCTCGCGCACGGCTTCTGCTGACGTTTCGCAGACCTGCCCCACAAGACCCCGCTCTGCCGCACGGGCGCGGGTGGCCGGATCGGCGTCATAGCCGGTGGTCAGGACCTGCGGCAGGTATTCGCGCACCGCAAGGCCGATCGAGCCGCCCAGCAGGCCAAGGCCGATGATCGCGACGCGCTGGAAGCTCACTTCGCGGCCTCCGCCAGCTTGCGGATAGTGGCGGCGATCGCGGCCATGTGCTCGCGCGCGCCGATTGTGATGCGCAGCGCCTGCGGCAGGCCCTGGTTAGGCAGCCAACGCACGATGTAGCCTGCCTCGGCGAGACCATTGTAGGCGGTCTCGGCGGAAAGGGCGCCCTCGAACAGCACCAGCAGGAAGTTCGCCTCGCTCGGCAGCACGCGCAGGCCGTGGTTGCCGAGCGCCGTCAGATCGGCGGCAAGCGCTTCGCGACCCTTGCGGTTCTGGGTTCGGGAATGCTCGACGAAAGCCTGGTCGGCCAGCGCGGCAAGCGCCATCGCCTGCCCGGAATTGCTGACGTTGAACGGACCGCGAATGCGGTTGAGCGTATCGACCAGCCCGGGCGCGCCGGTCGCCCAGCCAATCCGTTCGCCCGCAAGGCCGTAGATCTTGGAGAAGGTGCGCGTCACCAGCACATTGGAATGGGCAGCGGCCAGCGCCAGCGCCCCGTCGTCATCCTCGGGCGCAAGGTATTCGGCATAGGCCTGGTCGACCACCAGTACGACGTCGGCGGGCAGGCCCGCGTGCAAACGCGCGATCTCCCCCTTCGGCAGGAAGCTGCCGGTGGGGTTGTTGGGATTGGCGACGAACACCACCCGTGTCCGGTCGGTCACGCCGGCCAGCAGCGCATCGACATCGGTGCCGTAATCGGCATCCGGGGCGACCACCGGCTCTGCCCCGCAGCGCCGCGCGGCGATGTCGTAGACCGAGAACGAATAGCGCGCGAACAGCACTTCGTCCCCCGGCCCGGCATAGCCTTGGGCCGCGATGTGGAGCAGTTCGTCAGAGCCGGTGCCCATCACCACCAGTGCCGGGTCGATCCCGTGCAGATCGCCGATCGCGGCGCGCAGGTCCTTGCTGTCCGGATCGGGATAAAGCGAGGGCGCGGCGGCGTGGCTGCGCGCGGCCAGCGCGTGGGGCGAGGTGCCCAGCGGGTTCTCGTTGGCGGAAAGCTTGATCAGCGGACGCCCGTCCGCGCCGGTGCTCTTGCCGGGGACATAGGCATGGATCGCGGCGATCCACGGCTTCGGGGTGGGTGCTTGGGCCATTGCGCGCTGGCCCTTAGCAGGCCTGCGGGCAATTGACAGCCCGCTTCCGCTCGACCAAGCCGGAGGACATGGACGGGTCCGATCTCCACGCCTCCAGCCACCTGCTCGAACTGGCCGAGCCGCTGCCGCTCGATGGCGGCCAGGCGCTGCCGGGCGTGCGCATTTCCTATGAGACTTACGGCACGCTCAATGCCGATCGTTCCAACGCGATCCTGATCTGTCATGCACTGACCGGCGACCAGCACGTCGCCAGTCCGCACCCCAAGACCGGCAAGCCCGGTTGGTGGGTGCGGATGGTCGGTCCCGGCAAGCCGATCGACACCGACCGCTTCCACGTGATCTGCGCCAACGTGCTGGGATCGTGCATGGGCACCACCGGCCCTGCCAGTGCCGCGAGCGACGGCAAGCCCTGGGCGATGCGCTTCCCGGTGATCACCATTCGCGACATGGTGCGTGGGCACGTTGCGCTGCTCGATGCCCTGGGGATTACGCGGCTGCATGCGGTGGTCGGCGGATCGATGGGGGGCATGCAGGCGCTCAGCCTGGCCGCCAACTGGCCCGAGCGCGCCGGGGCGGTGCTGGTGATTGCTTCCACCGCGCGCCATTCGGCGCAGAACATCGCCTTTCACGAGGTCGGGCGGCAGGCGATCATGGCCGATCCGAAGTGGAAGAACGGCGACTATTACGGCAGCGGGAAGGGGCCGGAAAACGGCCTCGCCGTCGCGCGCATGGCCGCGCACATCACCTACCTCTCCGAAGAGGGGATGCATGAGAAGTTCGGCCGCCGTCTGCAGAACCGCGAGGCCAAGACGTTCGGCTTCGATGCCGACTTCCAGGTGGAAAGCTACCTGCGCCATCAGGGGCTCAGCTTTACCGACAGATTCGACGCGAACTCCTATCTCTATATCACTCGGGCAATGGACTATTTCGACCTAGCCGAAGAGCATGGCGGGCGGCTGGCAGAGGCTTTTGCCGGCACCTCGGCGCGGTTCTGCCTGGTCAGCTTCGATACCGACTGGCTCTATCCCACGGCGGAAAGCCGCTCGATCGCCCATGCCCTCAACGCGGCGGGGGCACCGGTCAGTTTCGTCGAGCTGTCGGCGCCGTTCGGGCATGACAGCTTCCTGCTCGACGTCCCGGCGCTCGACCGGGTGATTGCCGGATTCCTTGGATCATGAACAGCTTGCGGCCCGATCTTGCGGTAATTGCCGAGCATGTCGCGCCCGGATCGCGGGTGCTCGACGTGGGCTGTGGCGATGGCGCGCTGATGGCGGCGTTGCGCGATAAGCACCAAGTCGACGCACGCGGGATGGAGCTGGACGCGCACAACGTGGCCGAATGCGTCGCGCGCGGGCTTTCGGTGATCCAGGGCGATGCCGATACCGACCTCTCCTATTATCCGGACGCGGTGTTCGATTACGCGATCCTTTCGCAAACGCTGCAGACCACGCGGCGGCCGGACAAGGTGCTGGGCGAGTTGCTGCGGGTAGGACGCCGGGCCTTCGTCAGCTTTCCCAACTTCGGCCACTGGCGGGTGCGGATGTCGCTGCTCTGGAACGGGCGGATGCCGGTGACCCGCTCACTGCCGGTCAGCTGGTACGCGACCGAGAACATCCACCACCTGACCGTCGCCGATTTCCGCGCGCTGGTGGAGGAACTGGGCGTCAGGGTAGAGGGCGCTTGGTTCCTGGCCGGGGACGGGCAGGTTGGTGCGGCGGGAGCCAACTGGCGCGCCGAGCACGCGGTGTTCCTGCTTTCACGCTGAGGCGTCGTTCACCAGTAGCACGGAATCCGGCCGGGCCAGCGCCCACAGGCTGAGCCCTGCCGCAGCCGCGCGCTCGACCGCCATCGAAGTCGGGAGCGAGATGCAGACCAGCGTGGTCGCGCCGCCGCGCACTGCCTTTTCGACGATCTCGTAGCTGCACCGGGCTGTCGACAGGACGAAGCCGGGGGACAGGGGCCGCCCCGCGCGGGCTATCGCGCCGACCAACTTGTCCAGCGCATTGTGGCGCCCGACGTCCTCGCGCAGGCAACGGATGGCGCCTTCGGGAGAAGCCCAAGCGGCGGCATGGGCGGCGCCCGTTGCGGCGGACAGCGGCTGCTGCGCCGCCATTTCGGACAGTGCCGTGAAGATGGCCGCGTGGTCGACGGCGCGGTGCGGCACGACCGGGGGGAGGGGGCGTGCGACGGCGGCGAGGTTCTCGATCCCGCACAGCCCGCAGCTGGATTCGGCCACGCGCGTGCGGACCCGCTCCGTCAGCTTGTCGATCCCGAGGCCCACCAGCGCGGTGCGCACGACCCAGCCCTCCGCGACTTCGGCGACGGCAATGTCGGTGATGTCTGAGGCGGAGGAGGCCAGCCCTTCGGCAATCGCGAAGCCGGCGGCGAAATCCTCAAGGTCGGCGGGAGTGGCCATCATCACCGCATAGGCGAGGCCGTTGAATTCCAGCGCGACCGGCACTTCGGGCACCCAGCTGCGCGTCACCGCGCGCCGGGCGCCCGAAGCCGTTACTTCGATCAGGCTCACACCACCTTGAGGGCGCAGAGCTTGTTCCCATCGGGATCGCGCAGATAGGCGAGGTACATCTTCATGTTGCCGCCGTCGCGGACGCCCGGCGGGTCTTCGATCGCCTTGCCGCCATTGGCGACGCCGGCGGCGTGCCATGCATCGGCCTGCTCGGGCGAGGCCATGGCGATGCCGATGGTCATGCCATTGCCAGGGGTGGCTTCTGCACCGTCGATCGGCTTGGTCACCAGGAACATGCCGCCGTTGTGCATGTAGATCAGGCGACCCTTGTCATCCTGGATGCCGGGGTTGCCGCCGATCGCGGCGAAGGTGGCGTCGTAGAACTTCTTCGAACGTTCGATGTCGTTGCTGCCGACCATCATATGGGAATACATCGATTTCCTCTCCTTAAGGATTCGGTTGCGACTTGCTACGTGTATCGCGGCAAGCTTTCCCGTCAATCAGCCGCTTCAGTCTGCCTGGCCCCATTCCTTCGGGTCGGGGTCTTTGACCGGCAGGAAGGCGAACAGCACCAGTGCCACCAGCGATCCCGCCGCCATGATCAGCGAGACCGGCAGCAGCCCCATCTCGCTCTTGAACAAGAGCCCGGCGAGGATCGGCGAAAGCGCCGCGCCGCCGCGTCCCACGCTGAGCGCGAAGCCGGTGCCAGTGGCCTTGGCGTGGGTGGGATAGGCGGCGGCGAAGGCGGCATAGAAGCCGACGATGGCGGAATTGGTGAACAGTCCGGCGAAAATCACCGCCAGGGTCCAGCCCTGCAGCGAGGTCTGCCCCAAGCCGAAATGCGCGACGCCGACCACCGACAGGAGCAGCGCGGCCATCGTCGCCTTCTTCACCCCGAAGCGGTGCATGAACCAGCCGAAGCAGGCGCCGCCGATCGCGCCGCCGAGGTTGGCATAGGCCAGCACTTGCGCGCCCTGCGACTTGGTGAAGGTCTGCCCGGCAAACTGCGGGTCGGACATGATCGCCGGCGCCATCTTGAGGATGTAGTAGAAGGTCAGCGCATGGGCGGCATAACCCACTGACAGCACCAGCGTGGCGCGGCGGTAAGCCGGTTTGAAAATGTCGGCCAGACTGGCCCCCGCAGCTTGCGGAGAGAGTGGCGGCAGCGCCGAAATCGCGCTGTGGCGGAACGTGGCGAGCGTCTTGTTGATCTTTTCCAGCGCGCCGGCCGGGCGGGCCTGACCCAGCCAGGCCGGGGTTTCGGGGACGAACAGCAGCACCAGCGGGAAGAAGGCGGTGGTCATCACCGCACCGAACATAAACACCGCGCGCCAGTCATGCGTCTTGAGCAGTTCCGCCGCGATAAGCCCGCCGAAGAAGGCGCCCAGCGGATAGCCGATCACCATCAGCGCCATCGCGAAGCTGCGCCACTTCACGTTGGACAGTTCGAACACGACGGCATTGGTCGCCGCCAGCATGCCGCCGATGCCAAGCCCGGTCAGCACGCGCCACATCGAGAGCGTTTCGGGCGAATGGGCGGTGGTCGCCCCGAACATGCCAACACCCATCAGCACCAGGCAGGTCAGGATGGTCGGGCGGCGGCCGTACTTGTCGGCCATGCCGCCCAGCACCAGCGAGCCCGCGCCCATCCCGATCAACTCCATCGACAGGACCGCGCCCAGCCCGTCGGGGCCAAGGTTCCATTCCTTCTTGATGCCGGGACCGGCGAAGGCGCTCGACAGCACATCGAACCCGTCGAGCGCGTTGAGGCAGATGGTGATCACCACCGCCAGCCACTGGCGCGCGCTCATGCGCTCGCCATCGATCACCTGTTGCAGGTCCTTGGCCATGTACTGTCCTCTCCCTTGGCGCGTCCTATTCGTGGATTCGCGCCAGCAGCTCCATCAGGGTCTTCACTTCCGCATCGGTGAAGCGGCTTTTGACCCACTTTTCATGTTCGTGCACCGCGCGCTTGGCCTGGGCCAACGCCGTGGTTCCTTCCGGCGTCAGGAACAGCGCCTGCTTGCGACCGTCGGTCGGTGATTTTTCCCGCCGCAGATAGTCGCGGGCCTGAAGCCGGTTGATGATCGTCATGGTCGTGGCGCGGTCCATCCGCAGCCGCTGTCCCAGATCGATCTGCGAAATGCCGGGGTGGTCCCCCACCAGCCACATCACCGACACCTGCTTCTGGGTCAGTTCGAGTTCGGCAAAAGTCTCGGTGAAGTGGCGATAGCAGGCCCCGTGGGCGAGGCGGATGTGAAACCCGACGATGTCGTTGATTTCCCCCAGGCTGCCGTCATCGCCTTCGATGGTGGTGACCGCGTCCAAATCGTCTCTCTTGCCCATAAGTCTGCCTGTTTGTCAGTATTGCATACAAATGCATGTCAGGGGAGGATGCAATGGCGGATTTTCCCCAGTCTTGCCGCTTCGGGCTGCGGGGCAGGGCGTAGACGGAGGCAAACGGCGAGTCCAGCGAAGGGCTAGGCGACGACCAGTTCCAGCAGCGTCGAACCGCTGTCGGCAAGACTCCAGACCAGCGCGTCGTCGAGCTCCGCCACGTCCTGCACCCGCCGGGCGGCGAGGCCCATGCTTTCCGCAAGCTTCACGAAGTCGATCCCGCCGATTGCGGTGCCGGGCAAGTGGTTCATCGCGAACATCGCGCTGAACTGCTCCAGCGCGGCGTAACGGCCGTTGTTGAGGATCAAGAAGCTGACGTTTGCCTCTTGCTCCGCCGCGCTCCACAGGCCCTGGATCGTGTACATCGCCGACCCGTCGCCCAGCAGCGCGATCACCTTGCGTCCGCCGCTGGCCCGCGCCACGCCGATTGCGGCGGGCAGGCCATAGCCCAGCCCGCCGCTGGCGCAGGTGAAGAAGCCTCTGTCGCTGGTGACGGGCAAGTGATCGTGCATCGCCCCGCGCGCGGTGGGCGCCTCCTCCACCAGCATGGCGCCTGCCGGACGCAGCGCGGCCAGGCGGCTGAGCACGTAGGGCGCGGTCATCGCGGGCTGCGGCGCCGGAGGACGGGGCAGCGGAGCGGGCGGCTGGCGGGTGCGGACCATCGCGGCGAGCTGTCGCAGACCAGCCGCGACGTCGCCCAGCACTCCCAGCCCACCGGGCAGCGCGGCCAGGTGCTGCGGGTCCTCGCTGAGCAGGCCCAGCGCGGCCTGTTCGGGCCAATGCGGGCCTGAGCCTTCGGCGTGATAGGTGAACACCGGCGCGCCGGCGACCAGGATCGCATCGTGCGGAGCCAGCAGCCTGACGATCTCCTCGCGGAATGCGGGGAGGAACCCGGCGAACAGCGGGTGGTCCTCAGGAAAGGTTTCGCGCGCGGCGAAGGGGGCGGTCCATACCCGGGCGCCGCTGGCTTCGGCCCGCGCAATCCCCGCGTGCCAGCCGCCGCAGTGCGCGACGCCGGTGCCCAGCACCAGCGCCGGGCTCTTTGCCCCATCCAGCAGCGCGGCCAGCCGGTCCAGGCCCTCCGGTGCAGGCAAGGTGGCGAGCGACAGGTCGGGCAGGACCGGCATGGCGCATTCCCGGTCCCAGTCGTCGACCGGGATCGAGACGAACACCGGTCCCATCGGCGGAGTCAGCGCCACGTGGAAAGCGCGGGCCAGCGCGGCGGGAACGTCCTGCGCGCGCAACGGCTCTGCCGCCCACTTGACGAAAGGCCGGGGAAATTCGGTCGCGCGTTCGGCCCCCAGGAAGGGATCGTGCGGCAGGATCGATCGCGCCTGCTGCCCGGCGGTAATCACCAGCGGGGTGCCGTTGCGATAGGCGGTGAACAGATTGCCCATCGCGTGGCCCATCCCGGCGGAGGAGTGCAGGTTGACCAGCGCGGGCCGCCCGCAGGCCTGGGCATAGCCATCCGCCATGCCCACCACCACCGCCTCATTGAGGCCCAGAACATAGTCGAACCCGTCGGGCAGGGCGCGCAGCATCGGCAGTTCGGTCGATCCGGGATTGCCGAACAGCGCATCGACGCCGAAGTGGCGAAACACGGCGAAGGCGGCATCCCGTACGGTCATCATGCGGATTGTCTTCCCCAGCCTCTGCCAATTCGCGCTCTGGTGCGCGTTCGGGGCCGAAGCCGCAAGTCCCCTCTTGGCAAAGGCCGCATCCGCGCCGGCTGACAGGCGGGGTTCAGCTTGGGGCGGCTAGCGCTGCCGTCATGTCGAAACCTGCCGTCCTTTCCGCCGCCGCGCTGCTTGCGCTCGTTCCCGCCGCTGCCGCGCTTGCTCAGCCGGCCGTGGTCGATCTTGATACGGCGGTGCGCTGTTCTGCCGCATTCGGGATTGTCGCCGCGGAGCAAGCGCGCGGGAACGCGCAGGCCCGGGCCTATCCCCCGCTCGCCCAGCGTGGCCGAGAATTCTTCGTCCAGACCGGCGCGCGGCTGATGGACGAGCAGAAACTGACCCGCCCGCAGGTCCAGGCGCGGATGAAGGCAGAGGTTGAAGGCTTGCAGCGCCAGGCCGCAGCCTCCGCCGATCCGGCTGCGGCGATGCGCGGGGTGATGACCCCGTGCCTGACGCTGCTCGATGCGACGCTTCCGGCAAGGTAGAGCCCGCCTCGCGTAGCAAAACAGGACACCTGCAGCGCACAAGCAGTTCTGCGGATTGCAAATATCGGAAAAACCGTCATTGTCCCGGTCCAGCCGAAGCAGATGGTAGGGTTGGGTCGCACAATGGCGGTCATCGCCATCTACAGCATCAAGGGCGGCGTCGGGAAGACGACCATGGCGGTCGATCTTGCCTGGCGTTCGGCCACCATCAAGGGCAACCGCACCCTGATCTGGGATCTCGATCCCCAGGGCGGGGCAGGCTTCCTGCTGGGTTACGATGAACCTGCGGCGGAGCGCGCCGCCGCTGCGTTCCAGCGGGACAACCGCGTGCGCGAGGCGGTGGTGCCCACGGCCTGGCCCGGCCTCTCGCTGCTCCCCGCCGATCGCAGCCTGCGCCAGCTGCCGCTGCAATTGCCGCGCCTTGGTCCGCGCAAGCTGGCCAACATGGCAAGTTACCTGAACATCGATTACGACCGGATCTTCCTCGATTGCCCCGCCGGGGCGAACGAGGTGACCGAACAGGCCGTGGCTGCTGCCGATCTGCTGATCGTGCCGCTCCCGGCCTCGCCGCTGTCGGCCCGGGCGCTCGATCAGTTGCGCACCGATCTGCTGCGCCGCCATCGCCGCCATCCGCCGATTCTGCCGGTGCTGTCGATGTACGACGGCCGCCGCCCGCTGCATCGCGCCGTGCGCGACGGCGCGGCGGCCAATTGGCCGATAGTCCCGCTGGCCGCCCAGCTTGAGATGACAGCGGTCAACCGCGCGCCGCTCGGCACTTTTACCCGCTACACCGACGTCGGCCGCGCGCTGAAGCGCCTGTCTGACGGGATCGAGGCCCGCCTGGCCGAAAACGCGGCAGTGTCCTCGCTCGCTGCACCATCGGCGGCCTGATTATCCGGCCTGGCTGGTTCCAACCTCGCGCGTTCAGGGCTAGGGCAGGGGAGTGACCAACTCTTCCCGCAGCCCTGCGCACCGCGCCATCGTCGATATCGGGTCGAATTCGATCCGTCTGGTCGTCTATGGTGGCCCTGCCAACGCGCCCGTGCCGCTCTATGACGATAAGATCGTCGCCTCGCTGGGGCGCGGTGTGGTTGCCGATGGCCGGATCGATGCGGAAAGCATGGCGCTGGCGCTCAAGGCGCTGCGCCGCTTCGCAGGCCTGCTGCGGCTGCTTGATGGCGTGGAACTCCGGGTGGTTGCTACCGCGGCCGTGCGCGATGCCGCCAATGGCGCGGAATTCCTCGCTGCGGTCCGCGCGCTTGGCCTGCCGGTGGAACTGCTGTCTGGCGATGACGAGGCCCGCGCCTCGGCCTGGGGCGTGATTGCCGCACATCCGGGCGCGCGGGGGGTGGTGGCCGACCTGGGCGGGGGCAGCCTCGAACTGGCGCTGATCGATCCGGACGGGGTGCATGAATGCTGCTCGCTGCCTTTCGGGGTGATGCGCGTCGCCTCAATCCGCTCCGGCGGTCGCGGGCGGCTTCGCAAGGCGCTGCGCGAGGCGCTGGCCGCGCTGGACTGGCTGGGGCAGGCGCAGGGCCAGCGGCTCTATCTGGTTGGCGGGGCCTGGCGTGCGCTCGACCGGACCCGCGCGCATATCGATCACAGCGCGCCCATGGTTCCCGTTGCCGCTGCAGAGGCGCGCGCCCTCAAGGGCCGGGTGCGCGCACGTGGGGCGGCCCGGCTGGCGGCCATCCCTGGGGTCAGCGCGGGCCGCGCGGCGCAGTTGGGCCATGCCTCGGCACTGCTTTCGGCACTGGTCGCAGAGATTCAGCCGGCGGATGTCGAGGTGTCGGGCGCGGGCCTGCGTGAAGGGCTGCTGGTCCAGGCTGCGAAGTTTTCCACCTGATTTTGCTGCGCTGCCGCCGTGCCGAAGGTGGACGGGCGAATCGCGCTTGGGCATGGAAGACCCCATGTGGCAGCTCTACCAGTTCCCCCTGTGCCCCTTCAGCCGCAAGGTTCGCCTGCTGATGAGCGAGAAGGGCGTGGGCTACGATCTGTGGCGCGAAAACCCTTGGGAAATGCGCGACGAGTTCCTCGCGCTCAATCCCGCCGGGCGGACCCCGGTGCTGCACGATCCGGCCAAGGGCATCACGCTCGTCGATAGTCGCGCCATCTGCGAATATTTCGAGGAAACGGTCGACAAGCTGCCGCTGATCAATGGCACTGCCGCCAATCGCGCCGAAATCCGCCGCCTCGTCGCCCTGTTCGACGAGAATTTCTATGGCGATGTCACTGCGCCCCTGATGCACGAGCGGATGAAGAAGCGGCTGGTCTATCGCCAGTCACCGGATTCGCGCGTGCTGCGCGAAGCGATGAAGCTGGCGCACGAGCATCTCTATTACATCGACCACCTGATCGATCACCGTCCCTGGCTGGCGGGCGCGACGATGAGCCTGGCGGACCTTGCCGCCGCCGCGCAGATCTCGGTCGCCGACTATCTCGGCGGGCTCGACTGGTCAGGACACGAACAGGCCGCCGGCTGGTACGCCGTGTTCAAGAGCCGCCCGTCGTTCCGTCCGCTGCTGGCGGAGCGCATGGAAGTGATCCAGCCGCCCAGCCACTATGCCGACGTGAACGCCTAGAGCTAATCCCCGAACCGGCCGTGATTGCGGAAGCGCACGAGCCAGCGATCGAGGAACAGGCCGAGCGGGCGTGGCTGGACGCCCAACTCGCGCAGCCCGGGCAGGGTGCCAGAGGCCACGTTCCCGGCCTTGAGCAGCTTCCACTGCTGGCCGCTGATCGGCGCACCCGGCAACCAGCCGGTCAAAGCTACGAAAAGCCCAGATACGCCGTCCGGCAGGTCCAGGAACAGCGGCTGGCGGTGCGCGGCACTGGCAATGCGGCGGTTGAGCTCCGCCATGGTCAGCTGGTCGGGTCCGGCCAGTTCATAGGTCTTGCCGCCATGCGCCGCGGGATCTTCCAACGCATTGGCGATGGCCAGCGCGACATCGTCGACCAGCACCGGCTGGAACCGCGCCTGGGGCGCGAACACCGGCATCGCCGGAAAGCGCGCGATCAGCCCGGCGAAGCGGTTGATGAACGTGTCGTCGGGCCCGAACAGCACCGACGGGCGCAGCACGGTCGCGCGCGGGAAGGCCGCCAGCACGGCAGCCTCGCCTGCAGCCTTGGCGCGGGCAAAGGGGGTGTCGCCCCCCGCGTCCGCGCCAATCGCGGAGACGTGGACCATGGCCTGCGCGCCTGCATCCCGCGCTGCCTGCGCCACGGCGCCCGCGCCGCTGCCCATCACCGCATCGAGATCGCCCGCGAAGGTCCCGGCAAGGTTGACCACCGCATCGGCCCCGGCCAGCAGCGAGGCCAGCTCCCCGGCCTTGCGCACATCGCCACGCAGCAACTGGACCTGGCCCAGCCCGCCCAGTGGCTTGATCGCATTGGCCCGCTCGACATTGCGGCTGATCACCCGAAGCCGCGCGCCACGATCCAGCAGTTCCTGCGCAAGGTGACGGCCGATGAAGCCGCTGCCCCCGACCACCGCCACCAGCTTGCCGTGAAGAGAATTGCGCGCCATCGCCTGCGATCCTGTGCCTTGGGGTACCTGAAAGGAGCTTCGCCCTTGGCACACTGCGCAGCCCGAAAGCAACCGCCCAGGGCGGCCGCAGACAACAAACTTCACCTTTGGCCAATCCGGGCGTTGACAACCCCGCACACCCCCCGCTAGAGGCGCCCTCCTACCCGGCAGCGGCGTTCTGGCCACTGCCTCCGTGCCCAGATGGCGGAATTGGTAGACGCACCGTCTTCAGGTGGCGGCGCTGGAAACGGCGTGGAGGTTCGAGTCCTCTTCTGGGCACCATTTGTTCTTCTCGGAACATCCCAAAAAGTGTATTAAACCCGCAGAAATCCAAGGGAATTGGCCCTTGGATCGTGCCGGATCGTCCCGCCTTTTCTCGGGGGTTCCGCACATTTTTGCGGGCCTTTTGCGGGCCTTTGCGAAAACCACATCGGGAAAAGGCCCGCACATGCCGCTGACCGAGACTCGGCTTCGAGCACTCAAGCCAAAGGACAAGCCTTACAAGGTTGCTGACGACCGCGGATTGTACATCGAGGTCTCCCCAGCCGGCGGCAAACTCTGGCGATTCCGCTACCGGATCGGCCCGGTCGAAAAGAAGCTGTCGATCGGTGCTTACCCCGAGATCAGCCTCAAGCAGGCAAGGCAGACAGCCTATGAGGCGCGGCACAAGATCGCGTCCGGCGGCGACCCGGCGATGGAGAAGCGCAAGCAGAAGATTCGCGCCGAATTCCTCTCAGCCCAGACCTTTGAAGCTGTGGCGCGTGAGTACATCGATCAGATGATGGTGCAGAGTGGCAGGGCAGATGCCACCATCGTGAAGGCCAACTTCTTCCTCGAGCAGCTAGTGGATGCCATTGGCAGCCGGCCAATCGATGACATCGAGCCGTTCGAAGTCCTCGCCCCCCTCAAGCGCCTTGAGGCGAAGGGCAAGCATGAGACAGCGAAGAAGACCCGATCGTTTGCGAGCCGCGTATTCCGGTATGGCGTTGCCACCACGCGCTGCAAAGGCGACCCGACGTCCATGCTCCGCGGAGCGCTGATCACGCCAAAGGCAAAGCACTACGCAGCGATTCTCGAGCCTAAGGAGCTTGGCGGGCTTCTGCGAGCGATCCAGGACTACACTGGCAACTTCATCACCCGATATGCCCTTCTGATCGCTCCCCACGTCTTTGTGCGGCCTGGCGAGCTACGGCACGCCGAGTGGAAGGAGATCGACTTGGAAGAAGGTGTGTGGAGGATCCCTGAAGGCAAGATGAAGTCGCGGCGCGTTAGCGTCCGCGACGCCAAGGTAACGAGCCGTACCTGGCATCAACTGCGCCAGTCCTGCCGCGCCAGCAGGGCTGATCGCCATCGGATTGAACCGCGATTCGGTCCAGATCAGTGCCTGCAATAAGCCTGTAGGAAGACCGTATCGGAGCTCTGCCTCTCGGACATTCGCCACGTAGATTGCCTCGCGGAACGAGGGCGCTGCCTTGCTTGCCCCCCAATCCATTTCACTCTGTGCCGCAAAGGAGGGTTGGGCGGGCTCAGCGGCTGTCGCTGAGGGGCGATGTTCGAATATCGCGAAGAATGGCGCGTCTGCCTGGGCTGATATCGGCATCGCAGGAACGGTCATCATGAGCATCCCGATCATTCCATATTTGATCATCTTCCGTCTCGTCGCATTGCCTCGAATCGAATTAGAACGTATGGTGAACGCGCGGGTGTAGGAAAGCGTTTTGCACGCGCGAGTGGGAGGAAAGGTCGCTCGCAAGGGGGCGGTATTTTGAGCTCAAGGAGCCCCCTATGTCCCCTGTCTTATCCAGTCCTACCAACTCGTCCCTTGCTTCAGTGGCAAAGCAGCTTTGCGAAGAACTCGGGGGACATTGGTCCGGCGCCAAAGGGATGGCGCGGTGCCCTGCCCATGATGACCGCACGCCCTCGCTCGGTGTGACCCTTGGACGGCGCGCGTGGGCCATCGTCAGGCGGCTTTGGCGGTGATGTGTAGGGGCTGATTTTCCTCCTCGATCATGGGTTGGTTGAGTTCGGCCATGCCTTCGATCTGCA
>JAYRMP010000048.1:0-17325 GCA_041912655.1 Novosphingobium sp.
CCGCCACCGTGCTCAAGGCGCTGAAGGATCGCAACAACCTCGACACCAGCACCGTCGACGACGTGATCTGGTCGACCTCGACCCAGAAGGGCAAGCAGGGCGGCGACCTCGGCCGCATGGCCGCGCTGGCCGCCGGCTATGACATCAGCGCCTCTGGCATGACGCTCGACCGTTTCTGCGGCGGCGGCATCACCTCGGTCAACCTCGCCACCGCGGCGGTCATGTCGGGCATGGAAGACTGCGTGATCGCGGGCGGCACCGAAATGATGAGCTACACCGCCCAGATCGGCGCGGAAGAAGCCAATGCTGGCCTCAAGCCGCTGGGCATGGGTTCGGGCAACCTGGCGCTCGACGCGCTGCACCCGCAGAGCCACCAGGGCGTCTGCGGCGACGCCATCGCCGCGATGGAAGGCATCCCGCGCGAGGCGCTCGACGCGCTGGCGCTGGTCAGCCAGGAACGCGCTGACCGCGCGATCAAGGAAGGCCGCTTCGACAAGTCGCTGGTCACCGTCTACAACGAAGACGGCACCGTCGCGCTTGACCGCGAGGAATTCCCCCGTCCCGAAACCACTGCCGAAGGGCTTGCCAGCCTGAAGCCCAGCTTCGACGCGATTGCCGACTTCGACCTGGGCGGCACCACCTTCCGCAAGCAGATCCAGCGCCGTTATCCGGACCTGAACTGGAAGGGTGTGCACCACGCCGGCAACAGCTCGGGCGTGGTCGATGGCGCTGGCGCCGTGCTGATCGCCAGCAAGGCCTATGCCGACAAGCACGGCCTCAAGCCGCGCGGCCGGGTCGTTGCCTATGTCAACTGCGGCGATGACCCCACGCTGATGCTCAACGCCCCGGTTCCGGCGGCGAAGAAGGTGCTGGAGAAGGCCGGCCTCAAGAAGGAAGACATCGACGTCTTCGAAATCAACGAAGCCTTCGCTGTCGTCGCCGAAAAGTTCATCCGTGACCTCGATCTCGACCGCACCAAGGTCAACCCCAACGGTGGCGCCATGGCGCTGGGCCACCCGATCGGCGCGACCGGTTCGATGCTGATCGGCACCGCGCTGGACGAACTGGAGCGGACCGGCGGCCGTTATGGCCTGATCACGATGTGCGCGGCGGGCGGCATGGCCCCGGCGATCATCATCGAGCGCGTGAACGGCTGATCGTCTTCCGCATCATGGACAGATAGTCCTTTGCGCCCCGGCCGTAGCTGATACGGTCGGGGCGTTTCATTTGGGGAGGGACGGGAATGAGCGAGCTGCTCGAACAGATCGGGGCAATCGTCGGGCCGCAGGGCCTGATCACCGGCGCGGACGTATCCCAGCGCGCGGGCGACTGGCTGGGGCTGTCGACCTGCCAGGCCAAGGCGGTGGTCCGACCGGCAAGCACGCAGGAGCTGAGCCAGGTCATGGCCCTGTGCCATGCGGCGGGGCAGAGCGTCGTCGCCGCGGGCGGCCTGACCGGGCTGGTCCACGGCGCGGATTGCACGCCTGACGATATCCAGGTCTCGCTGGAGCGGATGCGCGCTGTGCTGGCGATCGATCCCGTGGGCCGCTCGATGACGGTCGAGGCGGGCATTCCCGTTCAGGCGGCGCAGGAAGCGGCGGAGGCGCAGGGGCTGAAGTTCGCGGTCGACTGGGGAGGGCGCGGCACGGCGACCGTGGGCGGCGGCATCTCCACCAATGCGGGCGGCAATTCCGTGGTGCGCTATGGCATGATGCGCGAGAACGTGCTGGGGCTGGAGGCGGTGCTGGCCGACGGCACGGTGATCAGCGCGATGAACACCCTGATCAAGAACAACGCGGCCTATGACCTCAAGCACCTGTTCATCGGCAGCGAGGGCACGCTGGGGATCGTCACCCGCGCCGTGTTGAAACTGCAGAGCGCGCCGCTTTCCACCCAGACCGCGCTGCTGGCGCTCAGCGGGTTCGATGCGGTGCAGCAGCTGTTCATGCTCGCGGGCAAGCGGCTGGGCAGCGCGCTGACCTCGTTCGAGGTGATGTGGGCCAATTTCTACGAACCCATCGGCATTGCCATGGGCCGCCACACCCCGCCGCTGCCGGGCGGCCATTCGCACTATGTCCTGATCGAGACCAGCGGCAACGATCCCGAACGCGACGCCGCGCAGTTCGAGGCCGTGCTCGGCGAGGCGCTGGAACAGGGGATCGTGCTCGATGCGACCATCGCCGCCAGCAAGGCGCAGGCGGCGGGCATCTGGAAGATCCGCGACGATATCGAAGGGCTCTACATCCACACCATGCCGGCGGTGACCTTCGACGTCAGCCTGCCGATCGTGGCGATGGAGAAATACGTCCGGGGCATCGAGGAGGAAGCGAGCGCGGAGTTTGGCGACAGCGTCAAGCTGGTGGTGTTCGGCCACATCGGCGATGGCAACCTGCACATTATCCTTGGCGCCCAGCCCTTTACGCCGGAAACCCGCCACCGGATCGAAGAAATCGTCTATACCCCGCTGAAGGCGCTGGGCGGCTCGATCTCCGCCGAACACGGCATCGGCCTCGAAAAGCGAGACTGGCTGACGATGTGCCGCAGCGATGCCGAGATCGCGCTGATGCGCACGCTCAAGACCGCGCTGGACCCAAAGGGCATCCTCAACCCCGGCAAGGTGCTCGCCTGAGTTCTAAATAAATAGCCATAATCGATTGAGAGAGCTGCATGTCTGCCCTGACTTACGAAACGTCCGACCATATCGCCACGATCACGCTCAACCGGCCGGAGCGGATGAACACCATCTCGCCGGCGATGCTCGACGAGCTGTGCGACATGCTCAAGCGCGCCAACAAGGACCCGGAGGCACGGGTGGTGGTGCTGACCGGTACGGGCCGCTCGTTCTGCGCCGGGCTTGACCTGCAGGAAGCCGCACGCGGCGAGGGGATCGGCAGCGGGCAGCGTCAGGCGCCCGAAACGCTCGACCTCAGCCATACGCCGCCCACGGTGCTGTTCGACATGGACAAGCCGGTGATTTGCGCGCTCAACGGATCGGCTGCGGGATATGGCATGGACCTCGCGCTGGGCTGCGACATCCGGATCATGGCCGACAATGCCAAGCTGGCCGCCGCCTTCGTCAAGCGCGGGGTCCTGCCGGAAAGCGGCGGCACCTGGTTCCTCCCCCGGATGCTCGGCTGGGCCAAGGCGGCGGAGATCATCTTCACCGGTCGCACGCTCGATGCCGCGCAGTGCCTTGCCGAAGGGCTGGTCAACAGCGTCGTGCCCGCCGATCAGGTCGCGGCAGAGGCGCGCAAGCTCGCGCTCGAAATCGCCGGCAACGCGCCGCTAGCGGTGCGTGCGGCTAAGCGGATGATGCGCATGGGACTGGACGAGCCGTTCGGCACCCACGTCCAGCACGTCTACCTGCAGCTGCTCCCGCTGTTCGCCAGCGAAGACTTCAGGGAAGGCGTCGCCTCGTTCCTCGAAAAGCGTCCGGCGGCGTTCAAGGGGCGGTAAGAATCACACTCCACGGTCCCGTTCGTGTCTCGACTACGCTCGACACGAACGGACGTGGGGGAGGGCGCCTAGTCCGCGAGCAGCGCCCCGCGGCCCACATCCCGGGCGTTCGGAATGCCGGTGAGCCCCAGCGCGGTGCGCATGTCCTGCTTGTAGAGGGCGAGCATGCGGGTCAGCGCGGCCTCCCCGCCCGCAGCCAGCGCCATGACCCACGGACGGCCGACCAGCGCGGCCTTGGCCCCCAGCGCGAGCGCCTTGACCAGATCCTGACCGCAGCGCACGCCGCCGTCGACCAGCAGGGCGGTCTCCCCACCCACGGCATCGGCGATGCGCGGCAGCATGGCGGCGGTGGAGCTGACCCCGTCGAGCTGGCGTCCGCCGTGGTTGCTGACGATCATCCCGTCCGCACCCACCGCCACGGCGGCGCGCGCGTCGGCCACGTCGAGCACGCCCTTCAGCACCAGGTTGCCCTGCCAGACCTTGCGCAGCCATTCGATATCGGTCCAGGTGACCGAGCTGTCGAACTGGGTGCCGGTCCAGTGCAGGTAGTCGCGCGGGTTCTTCGACTGCTTCACGTACATCGCGATGTTGCCGAAGCCGTGCGGGCCGCCCCTGACGCCGACGTCCCAGGCCCAGCGCGGGTGCAGCGCATAGTCGAGCGCGCCGGAGCGGAACCGGCCCCACGGACCCAGCCCGCCCGCCATGCCGTTGCGGATGTCGCGGTAGCGGGTGCCGAGCACGGCAAGGTCGATGGTGAAGGCGAGCGTGCGCACCCCGTTGTCCCAGGCGCGGGCAAGGATTTCCTGCACGATGCCCCGGTCCTTCAGCATGTAGAGCTGGAACCAGGCGGGCCGGTCAGACACTGCTGCCACTTCCTCCAGCGTGCAGATGCCGACCGTGGACAGGCAGAAGGGAATGCCCGCCTTGTCCGCCGCGCGCTTGGCCTGCACCTCGCCGCGCCGCGCGGTCATCCCGCCCATGCCGACGGGGGCAAGCACCAGCGGCATGGCCAGCTTTTCGCCGAACAGCTCGACCGAGCAGTCCATCTTCGAGGCGTCGACCAGCACCTTCTGGGCCAGGCTGACCCCCTCCCAGTCGGCGGTGTTGCGGCGCAGGGTGACTTCGGCCCCGGCGCCGCCATCGATGTAGTCGAACAGGAAGCGCGGCAGCCGCCTTTCCGCATCGCGGCGAAAATCGGCGAACGAGGCGGGGAGGAGGTTGAGCGAGTCCCCCATCAGAGCATGGCTTCGATCAGGCGCGGCCCCTTGTGGGCAAGCGCTTCGGCGAGGGCTGCGCGCAGTTCCTCTGCGGTCTCGACCCGCACCGCGGGCACGCCCATGCCTTCGGAAATCTGCGTCCAGTTGAGGCCCGGGTTGCGCAGGTCGAGCATCGACAGCGCCTTGGGGCCGGGGTTCTGCACGCCCACCCGCATCAGCTCGATGTTGAGGATCGCGTAGGAGCCATTGTTGAGAATGATCGTGGTGACGTCGAGGTTCTCGCGCGCCATCGTCCACAGCGCCTGGTTGGTGTACATGCCCGAGCCGTCGGCCTGGAGCGCGATCACCTTGCGGTCCGGGCAGGCGACCGCCGCACCGACGGCGAGTGGCAGGCCCTGGCCAATCGCCCCGCCGGTCAGTTGCAGCCAGTCATGCCGCGCAGCCCCCGCGCACATGCCGAAGGCCGCGCCGCCCGAGGTGGCGCTTTCGTCGGAGACGATGGCACCTTCCGGCAGCAGTTCGTTGAGGATCGCGCCGAGGTTGGCGGTGTTGAGCTTGCCCGGCTGGACGTCGAAGCGGGTCGGCTCCTGCACCAGCGCGGGCTCTGCCGGGGCATTCAGCGCCTCGGCGAGGCCCGACAGCGCCGCCAGCGCATCCTCGCGCATCGAGGCAAGCCTCACCAGCCGCGCGTTCGGCGGCGAGAGGAAGCTGGGCTTGCCGGGATAGGCGAAGAACGAGACCGGCGGTTCGGTGCCGCAGAACACGATGGCTTCGAACTCGGCGAGGTAGGCTTCGGCCTGTTCGCCGAAATAGGGCAGCTTTTCCACCGCCACGCGGCCCACGCCGCGCTGGTGGCGGGTGGCGAAGGTTTCCGCGATCAGTCGCGCGCCGGTGGCGGCGGCGATCCGTCCGGCCTCGATCAGGGCATCCTCGCGCAGCGCGCGTCCGCCCAGCAGCAGCGCCTTGGGGCCGCTCACCTCGCTCAGCGCGGCGGCGGCATCGACGATCGCCTGCGCCGGCGCGCGCGGGGCAGGGGCGGCGGGGCTGGCCACGACGGAAGCCGACCCTTCGGTCCAGGCGTGGTCGGCGGGGACGATCACCGTCGCCACCTTGCCGGGATAGCTTTGCGCGACGGCGCAAGCCTCGGCCCCCGCCTGCGCGAGGTCGCGGTTCGAGGTCGAGATCCGCACCCAGTCAGACATCGGCCGGGCAACGCCGGCTGCGTCAGAAGTCAGCGGGGCGTTGTAGTGGAGGTGATAGGTCGCGTGATCACCGACCATGTTGATGATCGGCGAACCCGCCCGGCGCGCATTGTGGAGATTGGCAAGGCCATTGCCGAGGCCTGGGCCAAGGTGGAGCAGGGTGACGGCGGGCTTGTCCGCCATGCGTCCGTAGCCGTCCGCCGCGCCGGTCACCACGCCTTCGAACAGGCCGAGGATCGCGCGCATGCCGTGCTGGCGGTCTACCGCCGCGACCAGCTGCATTTCCGACGTGCCCGGGTTGGCGAAGCAGACCTCGACCCCGTGCGCATAGAGTGTTTCGATAAAGGCTTCGGCCCCGTTCATCCGGCATTCCCTCCCAGTTTGGGGGAGAGGCTAGCGCCTGTACGGGCTTAGCGAAAGACCAATCCTTTATCGCAACCCTTCAGCCATGCTGCTGCGAGCAGATCTCGCACAGCGAATGGATGATCGCGCGCACCACCGGGTCCTTGAGGCTGTAATAGCGCGTCTGCGCCTCGCCCCGGATGCCGACCACACCTTCGTCGCGCAGCATGGCAAGATGCTGCGAGACGGCGGACTGGGAGAGGCCGGTCAGTGTGACCAGTTCGGTCACCGAAACCTCGCCCTCGTCCATCCGGCAGAGCATCAGCAGGCGTTCGGGATGGCTCATGAACTTGAGCCGTGCCGCCATGCTGGCAGCGTTGGCTTTCAGTTCCGAATGATCGGTCGGCTTCATCGCGGGTACCTCGCTAGGACGGCTTGCGCCCGGGTGCAACCGGCTGATTACTGCGCCACCGGCAAGCCGGCCGCGCGCCAGGCGCCGAAACCGCCCGCCAGGTGCGTATCGACCTCGGCCCGCGCCGCTGCGCACTTGTCGAGCGCCATCGCCGAACGGCGACCCGCCGCGCAGTTCAGGACCAGCACCTTGCCCGGAAATTCCGGCAGCGCGCTGGCCCGGAAGCCGGACAGCGGCAGATTGATGGCGCCGGGAATGTGGCCGGCGGCAAATTCGTCGGGCTCACGCACGTCGATCACCTGGGCGGTGCCGGCGGCGAGCATCGAATCGAGCTGGCGCGGCGACAATTCCTTGTGGCGGGGCTTGAAGAGAGAGAAGGTCATGATGCGACTCCGGTTTCAAATATTCTTCTTGTCTTATATGCGCAAAAAATTATATAAGGCAAGCAGAATATGCAGCATTGCATCGAGGACCATGCCATGACCGATACCGCTCTTGCCGACGCCATTGCCCAGGTGAACCAGGCCCGTGCCAGCGGCCAGGTGCCGATGGTGAAGACCTTCTTCGATCAGGCGACCTTCACCGCTACCCATGTCGTGTGGGACCCAGATGCCCGCAAGGCCGCCATCGTCGACCCGGTGCTGGACTTCGACCAGCCCTCGGGTCGGACATCGACCGCCAACGCCGATGCGGTGATCGGCTTCGTGCGGGAAGAAGGGCTGACGGTCGAATGGCTGCTGGAAACCCATGCCCACGCCGATCACCTCTCCGCCGCGCCGTACCTCAAGCAGCAGCTGGGCGGCTCGATCGCGATCGGCGAGGCGATCCGCACTGTCCAGGGCGTGTTCGCCAAGGTGTTCAACGAACCTGCCAGCTTCGCCACCGACGGATCGCAGTTCGACCGGCTGCTGGCCGATGGCGAGCAGGTCATGCTGGGCGACATTCCCCTGCTGGCGCTGCACGTTCCCGGCCATACCCCCGCCTGCATGGCCTATGTCATCGGCGATGCGGTATTCGTGGGCGATACGCTGTTCATGCCGGACTATGGCACCGCGCGGTGCGATTTCCCGGGCGGGGATGCGCGCAGCCTGTACCGCTCGGTTCGGCGCCTGCTGGCCCTGCCGGATGAGACACGGCTGTTCCTGTGCCACGATTACCTTGCGCCGGGGCGGACCGACTACGTCTGGGAAACCACTGTCGCCGCCCAGCGCGCGGGCAATATCCAGATCCATGAGGGGGTGGACGAGGAAGCCTTCGTCGCCCTGCGCGAGGCGCGCGACGCGGGCCTGGCCATGCCGCGCCTGATCCTGCCATCGGTGCAGGTCAACATCCGCGCCGGACATTTCCCGGAGCCCGAAGAGAACGGGGTCAGCTACCTCAAGCTGCCGCTGAACCTGCTGTAAGGGGGCGAGACCATGGGCGAGCTTACCTATCTGCTCTCCGCACTGTCCGGCGTGCTGGTCGGCTTTACCCTGGGGCTGGTCGGCGGGGGCGGATCGATTCTTGCGGTTCCGCTGATGGTCTATGTGGTGGGGGTGAAGAACCCGCATCTCGCCATCGGCACCTCGGCGCTGGCGGTGGCGGCCAATGCGCTGGCGGGGCTGGCCAGCCATGCCCGTGCCCACAACGTCAACTGGCGCTGCGGCGGGGTCTATGCGCTGGCGGGCATCGCCGGTGCCTTCGCCGGGTCGAGCGCGGGCAAGGCGGTCGACGGGCAGCACCTGCTGCTGCTGTTCGCGCTGCTGATGCTGGTGATCGCCGCGCTGATGTTCCGCAATCGCGGGCAGGAAGGCGTGGAGGGCGTGGTCTGCAACCGCGACAACATGCCCAAGGTGACCGCCTTCGGGTTCGGCACCGGGGTGCTGTCCGGGTTCTTCGGGATCGGTGGTGGGTTCCTGATCGTGCCGGGGCTGGTCGCCTCCACCTCGATGCCGGTGGGCCGGGCGGTCGGCACTTCGCTGGTCGCGGTCAGCGCCTTTGGCCTGACTACCGCGTTCAACTATGCGCTGTCCGGGCTGGTCGACTGGCCGCTGGCCGGCACCTTCATCGCCGGGGGCGTGCTCGGCAGCCTGGGCGGAACCGCGCTGTCGCGGCGCATGGCCGCAGCCAAGGGGCAGCTGAGCACGGTGTTCGCCGCGCTGGTGGTCGTCGTGGCGCTCTACATGATCTGGCAGGGCGTCTCCGCGCTGCTCTAGCCCCGGTCGCGCTTGTAGGCGGGGAGGGCAAGGCCCTTGTGGATCGCCACCCCGCGCAGCGCGAAACCGGCGAGGGCGGCGAAGGTCCAGGCCAGTTCGCGCGGCAGACCGGCCAGCGATCCCGCCGCGCAGAGGCTGGCGGCCAGCGCTGCTGCGGTCACGTAGAGTTCAGGCCGCATCAGGATCGAGGGGCGGCCCGCCAGCACGTCGCGGATGATCCCGCCGACGCAGCCGGTGACGATCCCCATGACCACGGCGGGCAGGGGCGCAACGCCATAGGCGAGCGACTTCGCCGTTCCCAGCACGGCATAGGCGCCAAGCCCCGCCGCGTCGGCCCATTCCAGCACCTGTCCTTCCCACCAGCGGCGCGGGGTGAACCAGGCGGTCAGCGCAACCGCCAGGATCACCGGCGCAACCCATGGATCGCGTACCCAGAACACCGGCGCGCCGATCAGCAGATCGCGCACCGAACCGCCGCCGACCCCCGTCACCAGCGCGAAGAAGCCCATCGTCACGAAAGTCTGCTTCAGCCGCGCCGCGAGCAGCGCGCCGGTCAGCGCGAAGACCGCCGTGCCGGCGAGGTCCAGCAGCGGCGGTAGCGAGGGCAGGGCGGTGACGGCGGGCATGTCAGGGCTTGGGCGCGGGTCGCACGCCGCCGATGATCGACAGGACGATTGCCTGCGCTCCGGTGCGGATCGCGCCTTCTGGCTCGGGCGCGAACAGCGGCGAGTGGTTGACCGGAACCGGCTTGCCCGCCGCCTTCAGCCCCTCGATCACCTTGGGATCGTAACCACCGATCCCGAGATAGAGCGAAGGCACCCCGGCGTTCACCACCTCCGACCAGTCCTCGCTGCCCGACATCGGCGGCACGCTGGCGGGGATATAGAACACGCCGGGGCCAAGCAGCGGCTTCAGCAGAGCATTGGTCGATCGGGCCAGGCCGGCCTCGTTGATCACCGCACCGGTGCCGCCCATGTAGGCAATCGTCGGCTCGCCCGCGCGGGCCATGGCGGCCACCGCCTTGGCGGTGCGCGCCATGCCGTCCTTGAGCAGGGTGCGGGTGCCCTCGTCGTTGGAGCGCAGGTTGACCTTCACCAGCGCCTCGTCCGGGATGATGTTCGGCACGGTGCCGGACTGGAACGCACCGACGGTGAGGACGCCAAAGGTCCCCGCCTCGCGCTCGCGGCTGATCACGGTCTGCACATCGGTGACGAAACGCGCGCCCATCACGATGGGATCGATCGATTCGCTCGGCATCGATCCATGCGCGCCGCGCCCGTGGAAGGTGATCGCGTAGCTGTCGGACGCGGAGGAGGAAGCGCCCTCCTTGATGAACACCGCGCCGGTGGGCAGGTTGGAAACGTGCGCGGCAAGGCCGTAGTCCGGGCGCGGGAAGCGGGTCAGCAGGCCGTCCTCCAGCATCGCCTTCGCGCCGCCCAGCGCTTCTTCGGCGGGCTGACCCATCAGCACCACGGTGCCCTTCCACTGGTCCTTGAGCGTCACCAGCCCCTGAGCCGCCGCGATCAGCCAGGTGACGTGGACGTCATGTCCACAGGCGTGCATCGCGCCCGGGTTCTTGCTGGCATAGGGGAGGCCCGTCTTCTCGGTCAGCGGCAGCGCGTCCATGTCGGCGCGGACCAGCACGGTCGGCCCTTCGCCATTGCGCAGCACGGCGACCACACCCGTGCCGCCGACCTTTTCTGTCACCGTATAGCCCAGCTTCTTCAACCGCGCGGCGAGGATGCCGGCGGTGCGGACTTCCTGCATGGCGAGTTCGGGATGGGCATGGAGATCCTGGTAAGTGGCGATCAGCCCCGGCATCTCCTTGTCGAGCATGGCGTCGAGCCGGGCCTTGGCGGCTGCCGGATCCGCAGTCTGCGCAGCGGCGGGAGCCGAAACAGCGGCGAGGGCGATGAGGCCGATCCCGGCGGCGACGAACTTGCGCATGACTATCCTTCCCATATTCGCGATCCTGCCGCGTTCCCTATCGCGGCGCAGGGGCCGCGTCACCTCTTCAGGGCGCGGCGGCGGCGGAACAGCAGCACAGTGCCGAGCAGGCTGGAGCCGAGCGCAACCACCGAGAACAGCCAGAGCAGCGGGTGCGAGGTGTCCTCGCGTTCGACCGGGTCCATGATGTGCAAGCCCCAGAAGAAATCGTAGAACCGCCACCAGCGGGTGCGCACCGCCTCGATCTCGCCGCTGCCCTGCCCGACGTAGACGTGGGTGCCGTCCGCCAGCGTGACCTGCCAGACGGCGATCTTGCGGCGGAAGTCGGCGGGGGAGTGGGCAGCATCGAACAGGCGCGCGGAGACTGGGGATTTGCCGCCGACGATCCCTTCCGCCACCGCACGGCGGGCTTCGGTCTCGTCGACCGGGGGCAGGGCATGGCTGCCGGTGGGGGCCAGTTCGATCCGGCCCACGCTGCCGTCCTCATAGGTCGCGATCAGCACCGAACGCCCGCGCTGGTTGAGGATGCGCCCTTCGCGGAGCAGCGTGCCCTGCGCGGCCCCATTGAGCGCGACGGTAACCGCGCGCGGCGGCTGCTCGATCTTCAGCGTCGTGCCGCGCACTTCCTCGATCGGGCGCAGCGTCATGATCAGGCCGCTGATCGTCCAGACCAGCAGCGGCAGTGCGGCGGCCCAGCCGATCCAGATGTGCCAGCGCGCGAAACGCTGCATGGGCGTGCGGCGGGCCATGCGCGCGCCGTCAGTCCTCGACGAGGTCCTGCAGCTTGGTCATCAGCGCCTGGATGCGGGTCGCGGCCTCGGTGAAGGTGGCCACATCATCGCGGCGGTTGTTGCCGCGCGCTTCCTTGGCGGCTTCGACATAGCCTTCCATGTCGGCTTCGAGTGCATCGACCAGCATCTCGATCTCGTCGGTGGTCAGCTTGACGGCAATGGGCTTGGACACGGGAGTGGCTCCTGAGGGGGGCGGGGAAAGGAAGGGGCCGCCCGGACGCGCCGGACGGCCCCCATGTTAGATTGTGCTGACCGGTTGTCGATCAGATATGGATCGGTTTCCCCAGCACGGCCATCGCGGCTTCCTTCACCGCTTCGCTGTGGGTGGGGTGGGCATGGCAGGTATAGGCGATGTCCTCGCTCGTCCCGCCGAATTCCATTGCCTGTGCCACCTGCGCGACCATCGTCCCCGCGACCGAGGCGATCATCCACGCGCCCAGCACCCGGTCGGTCTGCGCATCGGCAATTACCTTCACCCAGCCATCGGGTTCATGGTTGGTCTTGGCGCGGCTGTTGGCCATCATCGGGAACTTGCCGACCTTGATGTCGAGGCCCTGTTCCTTCGCCGCTTCCTCGGTCAGGCCGACGCCGGCGAATTCGGGCATGGTATAGACCACGCCGGGGATCACCGCGTGATTGACGATGCCGGTGCCGGTGGCGATGTATTCGGCCACGGCAATGCCCTCGTCCTCGGCCTTGTGGGCCAGCATCGGCCCCGGGATCACGTCGCCGATGGCGCGCACGCCGTCGACCGCCGTGCGGAAGTCATGCCCCGTCTCGATCTGCCCGCGCGCGTTGAGCGACAGGCCGATCTTGTCGATCCCCAGGCCCTCGACGTTCGGGCGGCGGCCGATGGCAACCAGCACGCAGTCGGCTTCCAGCGTCTGCGCCTCGCCGCCCTTGGCGGGTTCGAGGGTCAGCGTGGCCTTCTTGCCCTTCACCGAAGCGCCGGTCACCTTGGTGCCGAGCTTGATGTCGAAGCCCTGCTTCTTGAAGATCTTGGCAGCTTCCTTGCGGATGTCGCCGTCCATGCCGGGGAGCAGCGCGTCGAGGAATTCGACCACGGTGACCTTGGCGCCGAGGCGGCTCCAGACCGAGCCGAGTTCCAGCCCGATCACGCCGCCGCCGATCACCACCAGGTGTTCCGGCACGCGGGAGAGCGCCAGCGCGCCGGTCGAATCAACGATAACGCCCTTGTCGTTGTCGACCTCGACGCCGGGCAGCGGGGTGACGCTGGAGCCGGTGGCGATCACGATCTCCTTCGCGGTCACGGTCTTGCCCGCAACCTCGACGGTGTGGGCATCGACGAAGCTGGCGCGGCCCTTCAGCCAGTCGACCTTGTTCTTCTTGAACAGGTATTCGATCCCGCCGGTCAGGCCCTTGACCGCCTCGGCCTTGTCGGCCTGCAGCGCGGCGAGATCGAGTTCGACCTTGCCCACCTTGATGCCATAGCGCCCCAGCGCGCCGCTGGCGGCTTCGGCATACTTTTCCGAACCGTGCAGCATCGCCTTCGACGGAATGCAGCCGACGTTGAGGCAGGTTCCGCCCAGCGTCTCGCGGCTTTCGGCACAGGCGGTCTTCAGCCCCAGCTGCGCCGCGCGGATCGCGCCGACATAGCCGCCGGGGCCGGCACCGATGAACAGGACGTCGTAATCGTAGTCAGCCATGGTTCGCGTCCCCTCAGAGGTCGATCAGCAGGCGGGTGGGATCCTCGATCGCTTCCTTGATGGTCTTGAGCGCGGTCACCGCCTCGCGCCCGTCGATCAGGCGGTGGTCGTACGACAGAGCGAGATACATCATCGGCCGGATCACGATCTGGCCGTCGCGCACCACGGGGCGGTCCTCGATGCGGTGGAGGCCCAGCACGGCGGACTGCGGCGGGTTGATGATCGGGGTGGACATGAGCCCGCCGAAGATCCCGCCGTTGGAGATGGTGAAGGTGCCGCCCTTCATGTCTTCCATGGTCAGCGTGCCGTCCTTGGCGCGCTTGCCGAGGTCGGCAATCGCCTTTTCGATGTCGGCAAAGCCCAGCTTGTCGACATCGCGGACCACCGGCACGACCAGCCCGTTGGGGGCGGAAACCGCGACCGAAAGGTCGACGTAGGGGTGATAGACGATCTCGTCGCCCTCGATCCGGGCGTTGACTGCCGGGATGTCCTTGAGCGCGAGGCAGGCCGCCTTGGCGAAGAACGACATGAAGCCCAGCTTCACCCCGTGCTTCTTCTCGAACACGCCCTTGAACTTCTCGCGCGCCTCGATCACCGCCGACATGTCGCAGTCGTTGAAGGTGGTGAGCAGCGCGGCGGTGTCCTGCGCTTCCTTGAGGCGGCGGGCGACGGTCTGGCGCAGGCGGGTCATCTTGACCCGTTCCTCGCCGCGCGAACCGGCAGCAGCGGCAGCCGGCGCAGCAGCGGGCGCGCTGACGGCAGGGGTCGGCGCGGCGCTCTTGGCGGCAGCGGCGGCGAGCACGTCTTCCTTGGTGATCCGGCCGTCCTTGCCGGTGCCCTTGATGCTGGCCGGATCGATCCCGTGTTCCAGCACCGCGCGGCGCACGGCGGGGGAAAGCACGGCGGGGTCGCTCTCGTCAGCGGCGGGGGCCGGAGTGGGAGCAACCGCAGCCGGGGCCGCAGCCGGGGCAGCGGCAGGAGCGGCAGCAGCGCCCGATCCGCTCTCGATCGTCGCGATCACCGCGCCGACGGCGACATTGTCGCCGACCTTGGCGATGTGCTGGCCCATCACGCCGGCGACCGGCGCAGGCACTTCGACCGCGACCTTGTCGGTTTCGAGGCTGGCGATCGGCTCGTCGGCGGCGACCGCCTCGCCCGGCTGCTTCAGCCATTCGCCGATGGTGGCTTCGGCAACGGATTCACCCAGGGTGGGGACTTTGACTTCGGTGGACATGATGTTTCCTCAGGCCTTCTTGCGACGGCGGATTTCGGAGCGGACCGACAGGCCCAGCGCGTGGCTGATCAGCGCGCCCTGCTCGGCTTCGTGGCGCTTCGCGAGGCCCGTGGCGGGCGAGGCGCTGGCAACGCGGCCGGCGTAGCGCGGACGGGTGACCTTGCGCTTGGCTTCGATCAGGGCTTCCTCGATCAGGCTTTCGACGAAGAACCACGAACCGTTGTTGCGCGGTTCTTCCTGGCACCAGACGACCTCTTCGAGGTTCGGCATCTTCGAGAAGCGCAGCGACAGCGGCTCGCCCGGGAAGGGATAGAGCTGTTCCAGACGGATGATCTGGGTATCGTCGATCCCCGCGGCGTCGCGGGCCTCCATCAGGTCGTAGGCGACCTTGCCCGAGCACAGGATCACGCGCTTGGTCGCCTCGTCCGCCGCGCCGTTGCGGTCGGACAGGATGCGCTTGAAGTGCGCCGCGCCGATGAACTCGCTTGCCTCGCTCTTGGCCATCGGATGGCGCAGCAGCGACTTGGGGGTCATGATGATCAGCGGCTTGCGGAACGGACGGTGCATCTGCCGGCGCAGCACGTGGAAGTAGTTGGCCGGGCTGGTGATGTTGCAGACCTGGATGTTGTCCTGCGCGCAAAGCTGCAGATAGCGTTCCAGCCGCGCCGACGAGTGCTCCGGACCCTGGCCTTCGTAACCGTGGGGCAGCAGCATGACGAGGCCGTTGGCGCGCAGCCACTTCGATTCCGAAGCGGCGACGTACTGGTCGATCATGATCTGCGCGCCGTTGGCGAAATCGCCAAACTGCGCTTCCCACAGCACCAGCGTCTTGGGATCGGCGCTGGCATAGCCGTATTCGAAACCGAGCACGCCGTATTCGGACAGCGGGCTGTCATGCACTTCGAACTTGCCGTGGGGGACGGTGGTGAGCGGAATGTACTTGTGCTCGTCAGTCTGGTCGACCCACACCGCATGGCGCTGGCTGAAGGTGCCGCGCCCGGAATCCTGCCCCGAAAGACGGACCGAGAAGCCCTCCGACAGCAGCGAGCCATAGGCCAGCGCCTCTGCCGTGGCCCAGTCGAACCCGGTGCCGGTGGCGAACATCTCGCGCTTGGCGTCGAGCACGCGGGCCAGCGTCTTGTGGATCTGGATCGAATCCGGAACCGTGGTCAGCGTGCGGCCCAGGCTGTCGAACAGCTTCTGCTCGATGCCGGTATGCACGTTGCGGCGCGCGGTTTCGGGGTCTGCCGGGGCGTGGAGGCCCGTCCAGCGCCCGCCGAACCAGTCAGCCTGGTTCGACTTGTAGCTCTTCGCCGCGTCGAATTCGGTTTCCAGCGCCGCGGTGAAGTGGGTTTCGACCTCACCCGCGTAGTTGGCGTCGATCACGCCTTCCTTGACCAGCCGCTCGGCATAGAGCTTGCTCACCGCCGGATGCTGGCGGATGCGCTGGTACATCAGCGGCTGGGTGAAGCCCGGTTCGTCGCCCTCGTTGTGGCCGAAGCGGCGATAGCACCACATGTCGACCACGATATCGCGCCCGAAGGTCTGGCGGTAGTCGATCGCCAGCTTGCAGGCGAAGGTCACCGCTTCCGGATCGTCGCCGTTGACGTGGAGGATCGGCGCCTGGACGCCCTTGGCGACGTCCGAGGGGTAGGGCGAGCCGCGCGAGAACTGCGGGCTGGTGGTGAAGCCGATCTGGTTGTTGATGACAAAGTGGATGCAGCCGCCGGTGTTGTAGCCCTTCACACCGGAGAAGCCGAAGCATTCCCAGACGATGCCCTGGCCGGCGAAAGCCGCGTCGCCGTGGATCAGCACGGGCAGGACCTGCTTGTGCTTGCCGGGGCCGATGTCGTCGCGGAACACCTGGTTGGCGCGGACCTTGCCCAGCACCACCGGATCGACGGTTTCGAGGTGGCTGGGGTTGGGCAGCAGGCTCATGTGCACCTTGACGCCGTCGAACTCGCGGTCCGCGCTGGTGCCGAGGTGGTACTTGACGTCGCCCGAACCGCCGACGTCCTCGGGGTTGGCGGTGCCGCCCGAGAATTCGTGGAAGATCACGCGGTAAGGCTTGGCCATCACGTTGGCGAGCACGTTGAGACGGCCGCGGTGGGCCATGCCGTAGACGATTTCGCGCACGCCCATCTGGCTGCCGTACTTGATCACCGCTTCGAGCGCGGGGATCATCGATTCACCGCCGTCGAGGCCGAAGCGCTTCGTGCCGACGTACTTCTTGCCGAGGAACTTCTCGTACTGCTCGCCCCGGATCACGGCGGCGAGGATCGCCTTCTTGCCTTCGGGGGTGAAGTCGATGTGCTTGTCCGCGCCCTCGATCCGCTCCTGGATGAAGCGGCGCTCCTCCACGTCGGCGATGTGCATGTATTCGAAGCCGACCTTGCCGCAGTAGTTCTGCTTCAGGATGTCGACGATTTCGCGGACCGTGAACCAGCCCATGCCCTGCGGTCCGCCGACATAGACCTTGCGGTCCTGCGCCGCGCCGACGAAACCGTGGTATTCGGGCGTCAGGTCGGCAGGAAGGTCGCGCTTGGCAAGACCCAGCGGATCGAGATCGGCGGCAAGGTGCCCGCGCACGCGGTAGGTGCGGATCAGCATCATCGCGCGCACGGAATCGGCGGCGGCTTCCTCCACCGCGCGCTGGTCCATGGCCACGCCCGCCTTGCTGGCCGCCGCCTTGATCGCCACCTGCATCGCGGTGGGATCGAGCGCCTGGGTCAGGTCGTCCTCTTCCGCGCCGCCGAAGCGCGGCCAGTCGCGGCGCGCCCAGCTGGGGCCGGGTTGCGGGTCATCAGGAAGGAATTCGTGGCTTTCGCTGCCCATCGCAAGCAGGCCTTTCGCTTCGGTTCA